>JAJZDO010000433.1 GCA_021805955.1 Acidobacteriota bacterium | reverse complement strand
ACTCCGACGACCATAGGTATCGAAAGATATGTCCTGACTTCGCTCTCGGTATGAAAGGAGCGATCGCGGCTATCGACTAGGAATGCAAGCGCAAGTCCAAGAAACAACCCTCCGGCAAGCCCCCCCGCAGCAATCTTCATGCGGTGCGGTCCAGATGGTTGCCAGGGAAAATCGGGCGGATCAATCATCTGAAAATCCTTGCTTCCTTCCTGCTGCGCCATTCCCGCGGCAAGTTCCGATTCGGATTGCCTGCCGAGTAGTTCAGCGTACTGCTTTTGTGCAACAGTGTACTCCTGTTCAAGCTCAGAAAGCTGCTGCTGTCGGAGAGGCTCCAGACCCAATTTCGACTGATACTCGTCAATTTTCGTCTGAAGTTTAGCACTTATCTGTTCCGCATTCTTAATTTCAGCATCGGTTGCCGCAAGTTGACTTTTGATCTGAACCACGGCCGGATCGGATGTCTCCTTCGGCGTTGTCACTCCTGCACTGCCGGATGGAGATTCGCTCGTCAGCGCATGAACGCGAGCCTTCGCTTTCAGAATTTCCTGATTCAGGTTGATCACGTCTGGGTAAAGCGGGCTGTAGCGCGCCAACAGCGCGTCGCGCTGAGCCGTCAACTGCGCCAGATCCGCCCGTGCCTTCGACAGAGGCGTCGACTCTGTGGACGAAGTAACCCCATCAGCATTCGAAGCGGCTTGAAACGCTAGCGAAGACTGCAACGCGGCTCGCTGCTGCCTCGCCTGCATCAGGTTGCTCTGTGCAGTCTGAAGCTGCATCTGTAACCCCGTCAGTGCTTCCAAATTGCTCTGCTGCTCTTCCGGAAGTTCACCCAGATGCTGTGCCTTAAAGGTTGCCAACGCTGCCTGACTCTTATCCAGATTTGCACGCACCACCACAAGTTGCTGGTTGAGAAACGCCGTCGCTCCCTTGTCTCTCTCCTGCTGAAAGTTGAGATTCTCCCTGATAAATAGCTGCGTCAGTCGCTCAGCAACCTTCTGTGCAATGTCAGGGCTTAACGCTGTGAACGCCACCAGGAACGTATTCAGCATCTTCTGATTGGAATTTTTATCCAGCGGCTGCAATTCGATATCGTTGCGCATTGCTTCCAACCGCGCTTCCGGATTTCCGGCGAGCCGCTGGTAAAGATGAAACTCGTCGGCAATCTGAAGCAGGCGTGTGCGCGATAAGATCTTGTTCTGAATCGCGTTCACGACATCTGTAGGATTACCCGTATTGATCGCCACAACATACTCATTCGAGATTTTTCGGCTATCGACCTCAATGGTAGCCGCCGACCGATAATGATTTGGGAGCACCAGAGACACAAGTGCGGCCCCAGCCCCAATCAGACACATCGGCAGAACAATCCACCAGCGTCGTCTCGCGACAATTGACAAGATACGACCTACCAGGCCGTTGATATCGCTACTCTCTTCAGGCACGATTGCTTCCTCCAACCTCTTCTGCTGAGAAACCTATCTTCTTTCACGCTGTACCGCGCGCTTTGCGTCGATCAATATGATCCTTCATCGCAGCTCCCACATCGCAGTTCCAACCATAATCTATCGCAGATGTATTACGAAAATTAACTCACGACTCGGAGTACAATTCACCTTCAGCGCTCACCATCTGATCTACTTTGAAGTACAAACCTTCCTCCGATCTCCGCGCCCAGGCGATGGAGGCGCGTTCACTTCCCTCGCCTTCCACACACCAGCCATCTCCCATGCGAACAAGCGTCATACCGGCACGCAGACTCCACCACTGATGAATCTCTGCCGGTGCCGCCACCCACACTTTGTGGTCGCTGCGCAATCGCGATATCTGCTCCAGAAGACTCAGGTAGAGCCGCTGCTCGCGATTACCGCGAATATAGTCCGGATGAACAATAAAGCTTGCAAGACCGTTTCCATTAAGAACTTCGGCTAGTTCTGCCTCCCACGTGCTCAGCGAATACTCCTGAAGAACGTGAAAGAGCGAATAGTCCTGCGTCATTGTTACCGGAATCTCCAGAACGGACCCAGCATTCCTATCATGCGCAGTATCGGAGGGAGTTGCAAAGAACCACGGAAACAAAGAGCAGCAGCCACCAGGTTGTGCTTCAAGCCGTCCCGAAGTCGGTACGGACATATCGTAAGCAATCTTCATTTCAGAGATCCAGTCGGGATTGCGATATAATGCACCCGAACGAAATCCCTTTACGTTCCATTCCTCCACGCAGCCTTGTACCCTCGCAGAAGCTTCGAGAAATGCCTGCCGACTGGAAAACATCGCGCCATCATGTTTCCAATCGTGAACATTGACTTCAAAGCCCCGACCGCGAATGCCCGCTACATCGTCCAAAGTCGCACAATATCTGGCTCCCGGAATGAGCTGAAACGATGCTGGAACCCTGTATCGCTCATTCATCTGCATCAATTCTTCGCAAAACCTTAATCCGGCTTTCGTCTCCACGTCGTGTGTCATCGTGATGCAACCCGTACTTCCGTCCGGCCAGAACCAGATGAATGGGATTTCCTGTAAACCCCTTGCTTCCATCGCAAGCAACAAAACCTGCTCCAGAAGCAAGTCCACAGTACGATCCACCGGCCAGACGGGAAAGCCTGGATGATTCCATCCCCTCAGCGCACGCCGTTGCGCATACCGGCGCAAGCCAACCGGAAGCAGTGGCCGGATTGCGTAATATACCGCTCGCGCCAGAGAACCAACCCGCTGATTTGCCTCCCCAGAGATGTAGCGCTCGTAACGAAGACCATCAACAATCTCCTGGAGGTCGAATGGCAGGAAGCACACGCCACCCTTACTGCGCACAGAGCTTGCAGAATCGTGCGATAGCTCGCTCTTCTTCGCACATTCCGTCCACCTTCTGCCATAGCAGTGGGTCAACGGACCAAACCGGAAAAATCCACTCTCCGCGGTGAAGGACTGGGGGCCTTTGATTTCGACCATACCTGCTGGAATACGGAAATGATTTTCAAGAATTTTATTCATAGGACACTCAGGTGAGGCGTGGTGGAATGACTCTTCAACCCATGTGTTTGTAAAGAATCCTGCCGGCTGCAACCAGGCACGACTCCGGAAATCGCGCAAACAGGTGTCTCGCCATGCGCAAGCGCTTCGAATCGTGTTCCGGAACCATTGATCTCTGTCCGTTCCTATAATAGGTAAGCGTGGAGTATTTCGTTCCCCAATGCCCCTTGAACGCAATCAACCCAGGATTGTCAAGATCGGAGCGTCCAAAGTCAAATATCCTCGCCCCTCTTGCCTTTGCATACTCGATCGCATGCCAGAAAAGCAAGGGCATTCCGCCCAGGTTATGATCCTGCGCACTTGAGCAACCATACTTATAGACAACAGCCTGCGAGCCGGCGATCGTGAGGATGGCAGCCACAGGACGCTCCTCCCTGGAAGCTACCCACAGCACAGCGTCATCGCCATAATTTCGAATCAGACTCCGAAACCAGTGAATTGGCTGAGGAGGTAACTGATGCCGCCTACGGGTCTCCACCATCAGCTGATAGAACATCCCCAGAAGTCGCTCATTGCGCCCCCACTCAGTCACCAGCGACTCACGTCTCGCCCGCTGCACCTTTCTCCGGATGCAGCTATGATGAAGGCCGCGCCATAACTCGTCGATCGCGGGTTCAAGATCAAGCGTATGGAATGCATAGCCAGCGCAACCGGAGAAGGAATCTTGTGCCATCAGGTCCCCGGAAAGCGCTGTCGTCGGCCGCAGTTCCACATACTTGTAGCCCTTTTCTTCTGAGTATTGCGCCAGGCTATGGAGATAGTTTGCAGTCTCCTCTTCGGACGAAGTCAGCGGGTCGCAATGATCGGCGAATGGAAGTGAGACTATACGATTTCCCGTTATCCAACTCTTCACTCGGCAGAGCACCAACGCGCTCGTCAGTGACTCATTCGGTGAGCAGGTAGTCAGCGCGAGGCTCTCGTGACCATAGGTATCTCGAATGGATCTAAGCCATGTTGCTGCATGAAAGACAGAAGCCTTCGGATGTTTCCCCACCAGCGTATCCCAGCGCGGATCGGTCATGGGGTCGATTGTATGAATGGTCATTTCGTACTCTTATCTCCGGCAGGAATTGACCGCCGGATTGTCGATAGCATATCGTCCGCAAAAATTCCATCGGACTCTTCGCAGACTGGCTTCACAACTTATCCGCGACTTTCATCGTTTTTCTTGAGTTGTCGGAGCCAGAACGATCCAGCCGACAAGTTGGCGATGCACTTCATCGCGCTGTCAGCTCACTGCACGGGAACGAACTTCCTGTGCCATCCTTGCTCGTTACATCCTCCATCTGAAAAAGGCGATGGACCGTATTTCTGATCTGAGGAATGGTCTCTTCCAGTTGTCTGGAGAGCGTGGCACGACTGGCCCAGGCTTCATCGATCGCTCTCATCAGATCCTCCGCAGGGACAAACCGGATATCCATTGCCAGCGACGGAATGCCCACTGTCTCCAACACCGCCAGGAACTTGTCGCTATAAGCAAGACCGACTGCAGGAACACACAAAGACAATGCCCCGATGCAGGCGTGCATGCGCGAACCAAGAAAAAAGGAACAAAATCCGGTGATGTATCGCATCTCATGCGGTGTGTAAATGCCCCGCAGAACTCCTAGTTTCCCGGGATAGGAGGGGGCTAGTTGCGAGTACAATTCCTCGCAGGCCACCGAATCACTTTCAGCCTCTGACCCACTTTCGGCAAAGACATGAGGAACCAGTAACACCCGCGCGCCATTTGCAACCAATCGCTCAATCAGTGCGGCAATCATCTCGCGATAGTTACTCCGCAGGCCAAACTGATTGTTTTCGCTGTACCCTCCTTTATAGAGAAGACCACTCACGTTTAAACCGACAAGATCGGGCGATCGCTCCTTGTCCAGAGTCAGCCCCTCAATCTCAATCCTGCCTGGAGGCAGCGCGTCGATACCAAAGGCCATGTCATAACAGAATTCTCTCCGAATGGCATCCCGTCCTGCTCCAACCTGATCCAGAAACGCGGGCAAAGAACGATAGTCGCGACAGAATACTCGGCTCGACCTCCGCACAATCCACAACGCGACCTTCGAAGCCAGTGAGGAACGGAACGGGCCATACGTCTGTGGTAGCAGCACAAGAGGACGCCCCAGAATCAGCACCAGAATCGACGGCAGTGTCACATAAAAAAAACGCGACAGACCATAGAGATCGCTGAAACTATCGCCGCCAGAGACGGCTCCAAATAGCTCGCTCTCACATATCCTGCGCAGACATGTGTTGATTCCAATCACTCTGTTTCTAAGTCCGCGCGTCGGCAATATTCTCGAACACAGAGCTAGTGCCAGAAGGACAAGAATGTTGTTTGGAAGCCATATCTTCCACGAAAACCGCATGTGGGCGAGGGGAACATCAACAGTCGACACTCCATCGGGAATGGAATGTACGGATGCTTGCCGCTCAAACTCCAGAAAAAATACCTCTGCGTCCGGATAGCAATTTCGAATCGAGCGAACCGCACCAGCAGCCAGCGCACTGACGCCAAGGTTTGGTGTCTCGTACGAGGCTCCGAGGATTCCGACGCGCATCCTGCGAGCAAGCGATGGAGTCGGAGCGATAACAGTCTGTTTCATCATTTTCCAGTCTCTGTGATGGATTCCTGGATCTGTTTTGTTTCGCTGACGCGCATTGTCTTTGATTCGCGCCAGAGGGTTCGGGCCGCGAAGACCCCGAAACCGACGGTAAGAACAACTCCAATCGCGATGCGGAAGGATGCCAGCGGAGTCGATGGCAGCAAGCGTATCAGTGCGGCGGCGCTCAGCACTGCAATCATCAGATTCCGATTGAACTTTGTCCATCGCAGTTGCAGTTCGCGCCGCAGAATGATCCAGACAACCACATAGAAAAGGACATATGTGATAACGAAACTAATGCCAAGACCTGCAAGACCAAAATATCGAATGGCTCCCCAGGTTGTGAGCAAGGTGCCAGCGCCAAGCACCGCTTCGCTCAGAAAATAGATTGACGGGTGACACCGAGCCAGAATCGCATAGGACATCGTCCAGCTGGAAAGCCTGAGAATATCACCGATTAACTGCCACTCCAGAATATCCACCGTCGGCAGAAAACTCGAAGAGTAGATGAGTGGGATCACCCACGAAGCCAGCGTCATCGTACCCAGAATCACCGGTGCAGCAAGCAGGATGATCAGCCGATGCTGCTCATTGATCACCTCAGTCATTGCTTTCGGATCATCCTTCACCGCCGAAACGCGCGGATAATAATCCTGCGTCATCGCGGTCACCAGAAATCCGAGGTAGCCAATCGTAATCGTTGCCGCAGCTTTGTAATATCCGACTCCTGCGGCGTTCAGCAGGTGTAGGACAACAAGCGGCATGGCATATTGAACGCCCTTCCCAACCATGACACTGATGGAGTAAGGAACGCCGAAGGCAAACAGTGCACGTGCCGACTCAACGGACTTTCGGAAACCGATCCGAACGCGGGCTTTGCCCACGCTGCGCATGAGAAAATATCTCGAGGCAAACCAGCTTGTAAATGAACTGATCACCACGGCGGGTACTATCCCGCGCTCTCCCCATAAGAGCACCGAGCCTATTCCCACTGACGCGTTGCCCACTGCATTGACAACGCCGTACGAAGCAAGCGCTTCCACCCGATGCCATGCA
Organism: Acidobacteriota bacterium; assembly: GCA_021805955.1. The sequence continues at coordinate 702 of JAJZDO010000433.1, read as the reverse complement.
TTCATGATGCCGTTCTGAACATTGAGTGCCACCGCAACAGCCAACGCAATGCCAAGCGGAAGCATATCTGCTGCGTGCTCCGTGCTGCCTAGAATCCAGTAGCTCAGTGGCGCACGAAAAAAATAGAAGGCAGCGATCAACGGCAACGTCATCGCTCCGTACAGTAGCCATGCTCCATTGCTGAGAGCAAAGACCGCCTCATCCTCCCCATTCTTCGCCGCAGTCGCCCCCATTCGTACCAGACCGGTCGGTGTTCCGATTCCCACCAGCAGGCTTCCTGCCAGAATGAAACTCTGCAGAACTCCGTAGTAGCCATAGCCGGCGGGATGAAGCACCGTCGCAAGGATTTTCGAGGAAGCCAACCCAAGCAGAATTCCGATCAGCGAGCTGCTGCTTAACATCGCCGTCGCACGTACGATCGATCTCATCGGCAGAACTCGTGCACGGACTGAATCACATGCTCCACTTGATCGGATTTCAAATGCGGCCCCATCGGAAGACTCAGAATCTCATCTTGCAACATCTCCGTAATTGGCAGGCTCCCTTTCTGCAAACCAAGATCCCGATATGCAACCTGCAGGTGTGGTGCCACTGGATAATGAATAATTGTGCCAATGCCACGCTCACGCAAATGCTGCTGCAGTGCATCCCGCTTCGGCGTGCGAATCACATACAGATGCCACACCGGAACTGCCCAGTGGG
>JAJZDO010000454.1 GCA_021805955.1 Acidobacteriota bacterium | reverse complement strand
CGGGCTTGCTCGGGGTACTCCATGCAAAGCGCGGTCGGCTCGGCAGCTCCCATCGGCGACATGATGATCATTGTCGGCGATGCGCTGCTGGGCCAGGGACACGGCAAGTATTTCATGCTCGCCGAGGCGGTCACCGTCTTCCTGGCGCTGATCGGCACTACCCTCGCCTGCATGAATACTGGAGCCCGGGTCACCTACGCCATGGGCCGGGACGCGGAGGCGCCGGAGCACTTCGGCATGCTTCACGACAAGAACCTCACGCCGCATCGTGCGGTCTGGACGCTGGCCACCATCACGGCGGTCATCGGGGTTCTCTCCATTATCCTTTGCTTCGGCGATGCCGCCGCTCCCACCGATGCAACCATCCAGGCACTTCCTCACGGCATTCTTTCGAGCGTTGGCTATATGTCGCACGCTACCATGGCCGCACTTCCCAACTCACTGTTGATGGCGACGTTGACATCCAACTTCGGCACCTTCATTCTGTACGCGCTCAGTTGTCTGTTGTGCATCATCGCCTTCCATGGCCGTTCGGACTTCAACTTTGTCAAACACCTGCTCATTCCAGCGTTTGGCCTGCTGGCCAACCTGGGATGTATGGCGTTCTACCTGATCGGACCGACGATGGGCTATGGCACAGTCAAAGAACCTCTCGGCGCGCTCCTCATCGCCGCAGTCTGGGGCTTGTATGGCGCCTTCTATTTCATGCGCAGCTCGAAGGCCAAGGGCAAGGGCATACTGCTTCAATCCAAGCAAGGACAAGTGATGGCCTCCGCGGAGAGCATCAAATGATGTCGCACGTGTAATCTGAGCCGCACGATTCACTGCCATAAAGTTTGCCGTCTGCTTCAGATGACTCTGGAGCAGGCGGCAAAAACCCGTCTGTCTGCATTGCAGGCACAGGCCCGAGGAATCATTCGCGGAGCAAGAAGCTTAGGGCGGCGATCCGAATGCTGGATGTAGTTTTTGGTCAGGCAAGCGACCCCGGAAAAATTCGCGGGAATAACGAGGACTCGATGGGGGCCTTCGTTCCCAGATCGCGGCAGGAGTCCCGCTCCCACGGCTGGATGTTTGCCGTGGCCGACGGCGTCGGCGGGATGGATCTCGGCGAAGTTGCCTCCGCGATCGCCGTCAAGGTCATGGCGCAGGGTTTTGCCCAGGCGCCGGAGAGAGCTTCTTTACCCAGCCTCATGGCGCGCTTGATCCAGGACGCCAACGCAACGATTCACGATGAAGGACTCCAGCCGGAACGGCGTGGAAAACGCATGGCGACCACCGTGGTCTCCTGTGCCCTTCGCTACGACGAGGCATGCATTGCTCACGTGGGAGATTCCCGCTGTTACCTCGTGCGCGAGGGCAAGGCGACCGCGCTCACGCAAGATCATACGGTGGTCGGTGAACAACGGAAGCTCGGACTTATTTCGGCTGCGGACGCAGAACGTTCCGAGAGCCGCCATATCCTCACCCGCTCGCTTGGCCCGGAATTATTTGTGACCGTCGAGACCCGCAAGGTCGCCATCGCGGCCGGCGATCTTCTCGTGCTCTGCACCGATGGGCTCTACGGGGGCCTCTATCAGGAAGATATTGCCCGCATAGTTTCCCAGAAGAAGGACGTCGAAGCCGTGGCACGCGAACTGGTGAGTTATGCCGTCGACGTCGATGGTTCCGACAATGCCACCGCCCAGGTGATCCATGTCCGTTCCATCGAGGCAATGGCGATGTATCGCGGCCGCCTCTACCCGCTTCCCTGACCGGAACCGCTGAAAACGTAAGTAATAAAATCGGCGGCCGGCGCACTCGCAGCGTCTTTGAACGCAACTCCATCGTCTCACAAGCAGATATTGCCGATGCATTGAAGAAGCTGGAAGCCAGCTAAACTGCTACGGCTTCTTTTTTTCCGGCACGGCGAGCATTCGATCCAGCATGAGATTTCGCGCCGCGCTGTTTCGTTTCCATTGGGCGCACGGAAATGCTCGTTTGTAGATGTAGCCGATCCGCATAGCGCAACAGCTTCTCAATCCTTACCTGCGAAATACTCCACTTCAGCAGATTGCTCACAAACGGCTGGTACTCATCCAGCATGTCGTACCATGGGTGCCCCAGGTCTCGATGCTGAGACCTGGGATTCTCTCAAGAATCTCTGGATTGCCGGCATTACGTCACCGCGAGATGCTTTCCTTATTCCGCGCGCAATGCTTCCACAGGATTCACGGAGGCAGCACTGCGCGCCGGGATGTAGCTGGCCACCAGCGCCGCAACCGCCAGCACGACAACCACCGAGGCCAGCGTCGAAATGTCCCCGAAATGAATGCCGAACAGCATATTCTGCATCAGCACGCGTCCTCGTGAACATCGTCCACCACACCGATACTCCGTGTCATCGACTTCGGCGTCAGGCTCACGTGGGAGCTTAGCCCAAGGTCACCGAGAAACGGCAACCGCTCCATCATGTCGACGGGAATCAGCCGCTGAAGGATGTAGATGGTTCCGTAGGCCACCGCCAATCCAACTGCGCTGCCCAAAGCGACCAGCAGCAGACCCTCCGTAACGAACTGGCGAATCAATCGCCCAGGCGATGCGCCCAGAGCGCCCCGTACCGCAATCTCGCGCTGTCGGATCTTAGGAGCCGAAGCTTATTGAAGATACTCCGAAACCGGTCCATCGTCACCTCCTACGCGTCCTGCAGCACGCGGCCGATGGCCGCAATCATTTGCTCAAATTGCGAAAGCGCGATGCCGAGCTGTTTCCGCCCCAGCGGCGTCAGCGTGTAAAAGCGCGCCCGGCGATTGATCTCCGTCTTCTTCCATTCCGCTTTCACCCAACCCTGCAACAACAGCCGTTGCAATGCCGGATAGAGCGAGCCTTCCTCCACCGTCAAAACATTTTCCGACGATCGTTTGATGGAGAGCGCAATCCCGTAGCCATGCAGCGGCGCGCGCGTCAGCGTCTTCAGGATCAGCATGTCCAGTGTTCCCGGCAACAAGTCTGGTTTTTTCGCCATGGTTCTGTCTGTAGATTATCTATGCATAGAACGTCAATGGCCTATGCGCCGTCGAATGCGACGCCCTGGATTATCATGCTGCTGTGTGCTGCTTTTTCTCCCGCGTTCCACACCCCTCATCGAATCGCACGTAACGCGGGGCGAGAATACCTTTTTTCCAACAGATTCAACGAAACTTGCATCTCTCTTAGGTAAGGATTCAGTTGCAACACATTTTTCTACAGGGTGAGATTTCTTTGATCAAAACTGAGAGCAAACTGGGCAGTACGGCGCCCATCGCAGCAAAATTGGAGGGCAGAAAGCGCGTTGTCCTTGAGGGAGTGCAGCCGGAAATCGACCATGGCGACTATGCGATCCAGCGCGTCATCGGCGAGCCGGTCGTTGTGGAAGCAGATATCTTTGCCGACGGCCACGATGCTATCTCGGCCCAGCTACTCTATCGCGGCCCCAGAGACCGAGCCTGGAGTGTGACGCCGATGCTGCCCCTCGGCAATGACCGCTGGCAGGCACAGTTTACCGTTACGGAGTTGGGCGAGTATCGCTACACCGTCGAAGGCTGGGTGGATGCATTCAAGACCTGGCGCAACGCGATGAAAAAACGAATTGACGCCGGCCAGGAAACCCACGTCGAGCGCATGGCGGGCTCGAACCTTGTCTCCGCGGCCGCGAAGCGCGCAAAAAAAGACGAAGCGAAAAAGTTGAAGGAATTTTCCGTCCGGCTGAATGACACCGACCCGCAGGCCGCCTCCGCTGCCGCGCTCGATCCCACGCTGGAAACCTTAATGCAGCAGTATGCCGAGCATTCCTTCAGCACCCGCTACGCAAAGGAACTCATCGTCAGTGTCAACCGCAAACACGCCGGCTTCTCCGCCTGGTATGAACTCTTCCCTCGTTCCTGCTCGCCGACTCCCGGCAAACACGGCACCTTCAAGGATTGTGAAGCCTGGTTGCCCTACATCGCTTCCATGAACTTCGACGTTCTGTATTTCCCGCCTATCCATCCCATCGGTCATACGTTTCGCAAAGGCAAGAACAATGCGGAGAAAGCCGAACCGGACGATGTGGGCAGTCCATGGGCGATCGGCTCGGAGGAGGGCGGCCACAAAGCCATTCATCCGCAGCTCGGAACGCTCAAGGATTTTCAATTGCTGATGGCGAAAGCCAAAGAACATGGCCTGGAAATGGCCCTCGATCTCGCCTATCAATGCTCGCCCGACCATCCCTATGTGCGCGAGCATCCCAGTTTTTTTCGCAAGCGCGCGGATGGAACCATCCAGTACGCGGAAAATCCTCCCAAAAAATATCAGGATATTTATCCGCTGGACTTTGAAACCGAAGACTGGCGCGCTCTGTGGACAGAATTGAAAAGCGTCATCGACTACTGGATTGAGCAAGGCGTTCTCATCTTCCGCGTCGACAATCCGCACACCAAGTCATTCCCCTTCTGGCAATGGGCCATCGCTGAAGTCAAAGCCGCGCATCCTGACGTAATTTTTCTCGCCGAGGCATTCACGCGGCCCAAGGTCATGTATCGGCTCGCCAAGCTCGGCTTCACCCAGTCGTATACGTACTTCACCTGGCGCAACACCAAGGAAGATCTGACGGAGTATCTGGAAGAGTTGACGCAGACGGAAGTCGTGGAATTTTTCCGCCCGAACTTCTGGCCGAATACTCCCGACATCCTGCACGAAGAGTTGCAAACGGGAGGTCGCCCGGCATTCCTCAGCCGTTTCGTGCTGGCCGCGACGCTGTCGTCCAACTACGGAATGTACGGTCCCGCTTTCGATCTGTGCGAAAATACTGCCGTCCGTCCCGGCAGCGAAGAATATCTCAACTCGGAAAAATATCAACTGCGCCACTGGAACATCGAAGAGCCGCAGAATCTACAAACACTGATTGCTCGCGTGAATGAAATACGCAGGACGCATCCAGCTCTGCAAAGCAATCGCCATCTCCGCTTTCATTCGACCGACCAGCCGTTCCTCCTCTGCTACAGCAAGACCGACGCGGGGAAAAAAGACGTCATTCTCGTTGTGGTGAATCTTGATCATCACGACACGCAGGCCGGCTGGGTCGATCTGAATCTCGCAGAGCTGGGCGTCAGCGCAGGCCGGTCCTTCGTCGTGCATGACCTGTTGACGGACCACCGCTACAATTGGTCCGGCACGAAGAACTTCATCCAACTGGATGCCGGACGGTCCCATATCTTCCACATCGAAACATAAACTGCACCTTCGTGCGGAATCTGCGGGTGCGCGGAAGCCTCGCAGGAAGGATTGAGATTTATTTGGAACATATGAGCGAAACCCCAGCGACCGACGTGTTGAGGCAGGCAGGAAGCGCACTCGATCCCCTCTGGTACAAAGACGCCATCATTTATGAGCTGCACGTAAAAGCATTTGCAGACGCGAACAACGATGGCATTGGCGATTTTCAGGGGCTGTTAGGGAAACTCGATTATCTGCAGGAACTCGGCATCACCTGCATCTGGCTGCTGCCGTTTTTCTCGTCTCCTCTGCGCGATGATGGCTACGACATCGCCGACTATCTCACCGTGCATCCCAGCTATGGCACGCTGGAGGATTTTCAGACCTTTCTGCACGCCGCCCATGATCGCGGCCTGCAGGTCATGATCGAACTTGTCGTCAACCACACCTCCGATCAACACGCCTGGTTCCAGCGCGCGCGTCTCGCCCCTCAAGGATCGCCCGAGCGCGATTATTACGTGTGGAGCGACACCGACGAAAAATATAAAGATGCCCGCATCATTTTCACCGACACAGAAAAATCCAACTGGACCTGGGACCCCGTCGCCAAGGCCTACTACTGGCATCGCTTTTTCTCGCACCAGCCGGATTTGAATTACGACAATCCGCTCGTGCTGGAGGAAGTCCTTCGCGTCATGCGTTTCTGGCTCGATATGGGAGTGGACGCGCTGCGTATCGACGCCATTCCCTACCTCGTCGAGCGCGATGGAACGAACTGCGAAAATCTTCCCGAAACCCACGCAGTCATGAAAAAGATCCGCGCCGAGATCGACGCGCATTACGAAAATCGCGTGATCCTCGCCGAAGCCAACCAGTGGCCCGCCGATGTTCGTCCCTATTTCGCCGATGGCGACGAATGCCACATGGCGTTTCACTTCCCGCTGATGCCGCGCATGTATATGGCGCTGCGCCAGGAAGATCGTCTTCCAATCACAGAAATCATGGCCCAGACCCCAGCCATCCCGGACAACTGCCAGTGGGGTTTGTTTCTGCGCAATCACGATGAACTGACATTGGAAATGGTCAGCGACGACGAGCGGGATTATATGTATCTCGCCTACAGCGCCGATCCGCGCATGCGCATCAACATCGGCATTCGCCGGCGCCTGGCTCCGCTGCTCGACAACAATCGTCGCCGCATTGAACTGCTGAACAGCATTCTGTTTTCTTTTCCCGGCACGCCCATCCTCTACTACGGCGACGAGATCGGCATGGGCGACAATATCTATCTCGGCGACCGCAACGGCGTCCGCACGCCCATGCAATGGACGGCGGACCGCAATGCCGGTTTCTCCCGCGCGGTTCCCGCCAAACTGTTCAGCCCGGTGGTCATGGATCCGGTCTGGGGCTATGAAGCCATCAACGTCGAGGCCCAGCAGGGCGACTCCTCTTCCCTGTTGAACTGGATGCGCAACTTGATTGCGCTGCGCAAATTGTTTCGCGTCTTCGGACGCGGCGCGCTCAAATTTCTGAATCCGTCCAACCGCAAAGTGCTCGCCTACATTCGCGAAGCAAACGATGAAATCGTCCTGTGCGTAGCCAATCTTTCGCGCTTCGCGCAGCCTGCGCAACTCGATCTCAGCGAGTATGACGGTATGGTTCCTGTCGAGATGCTGGGCTACGTCGAGTTCCCCTCCATCAGCCGTCAGCCCTATGCTGTCACCCTGGGCCCCTACGGTTTTCTCTGGCTGGAGCTGCATCCATCTCCCGATACCGCCGCCGTCCAGTCCGAGGATTCCGCGCTGTTGATTGCCGATGCATCCGACTGGAAGAGTTTGTTCCAGGACAGCAATCTGCGTAAGTTGCAGGAATCCATCCTGCCCACCTACCTGCCGTTGCAACGCTGGTTTGGAAATAAATCCAACCCGATTCGCAGCACGACTATGTCCGACTGGGGCAGGATGAACTCGAACGGCGCCATCCTGTGCCTCATCCGCGTGGAGTACGAGACGGGAACCTCCGACCGCTATTGTTTGCCCGTCGCCATGGCCTTCGGAGAAGCTGCCCGAAAACTGCATGACACCGCTCCTGCTTCCGTCCTGTCTGCCGTACTCTCTCCCGCAGGAGAAGGTGTGTTGTACGACGCCACCTATGACCCGCGTTCCTGCGAAGCATTGCTCAACACCATCGCAAACTCAACA
>JAJZDO010000089.1 GCA_021805955.1 Acidobacteriota bacterium | reverse complement strand
TGTTGGTTATGGCTGCCCGGAACCGCTCGCTATTGGACCATCGCCACTCTGTTGGTCGTGTTCGTTCCGGTCCTTGTCCAGTTCCTGTTTTCCCTGGTTCGGGCGAGCATAGCGGAACAGCGCGGCTACGTGCGCCAGGCAATTCGCGATTCTCTGGTGCTGCTGTCTTCGACGGCCCTGAATTTTGTTTTTCTCGAACATCAGACGTTGCTGATGTTCGACGCCATCGTGCGCTCCCTGGTTCGAAGTTTCGTCACCGGCAAACGTCTTTTGGAATGGGAAACCGCGGCCGAGGCGGAGTTGGGAGGAAACAAACGCACGCCGGTTGAGATCACCATGGGGCTTGTTCCCCTGCTATCGGCGGCGCTGCTGATCCTTGTTTTGCTCGTTCGTCCGCACGCGCTGCCGTGGGCGTTGCCCATCCTGATTCTTTGGTCCCTTGCAAAGCCCATAACGCTATGGCTCAATCGATCTCCGGGCGGATTGGAGGTCAAGCTTTCCTCTCAAGACGAACGATTCATGCGGAAAATTGCGTGGCGCACCTGGCGTTATTTTGCACAGTATTCCGATCCAGCCAATCACGGTTTGACGCCAGACAATGTGCAGGAAGAAGGCAACGTCCAAGCGTTGCGCGTTTCCCCGACCAACGCCGGATTGCAGTTGAATGCGCGACAGGCCGCCGTGCTTTTTGGATACCTGACGGTGCCGGAATTCGCACAGCAAACGCTCGCAAACCTGCGTACTCTCGATGAAATTCCCAAGTGGAAGGGTCATCTGCTGAATTGGTATGCCACGGACACGCTGGAGCCGATCGCGCCGTATATTGCCTCCACAGTCGACAGCGGGAATTTTTTGGCTTCGTTATGCAGTCTGCGCATGGGAACGCTGGAGTTGTTGCAGTCTCCCATGCTGCCCGCGTTACGGGAAGGTCTGCTCGACATTGTTGAGGATGTCCAGACGCCGTCCGCGCTGGAGTCCAATATAAAATCCGCATTGCGGATAGAAAAAAATGCAGAACAAGACACATGGCTCAGAGCACTGCTTGGATTGGAACTGCCATTCAACTCCGATAGACCCGACGAGATTGAATCTCGACTTCGCTCGCTTTCTGCTTTGATCGAGATGTATCTACCGTGGCTGCTCCCGAAATTTGCAGTGTTGGATGGCGTGCCTGCTGGTGGAGAAAATCGCCCACTCGATTTCTACACGCCGGAAAATGCATTGGATACCTGCCGGGCCCTGCGGACAGCGTGGATGCAAAGGACGCAGCACTCTGCTGAGAAAACTATCCCTCTCGCTAATGAGCTGATCGTTGCTCTGGAAGCCAGCGAGCCGCGGTTGAACGCGCTGATTGAAAATCTGAAGTCTATAGCGGAGATAGCGGAACGCATGTTTCAAGCCACGGAATATCAGGAGATGCTCGATCCTTATCGCCGGCTGCTGACGATCGGCTACGACACGGGTAGAAAGTGTCGACTGGAGTCCTGCTATGACCTGCTGGCCTCGGAAGCGCGTACCGCCATCTTTCTTGCAATTGCCAAAGGCGATGCGCTGCAGGACAGCTGGTTCAAGCTTGGCCGCAAGACCACAATGATCGATGGCAACCCAGTGTTGCTGTCCTGGTCCGGCACGATGTTCGAGTACATGATGCCGACTCTCTGGATGCAAACATCGCCCGGAACTTTGTTGGCGCAATCTTTGCCGGGAGCTGTCCGCGCACAGCAGGAATATGTCGCCCGTAAACGGATGCCGTGGGGAATCTCGGAAGCCTGCCATAGCCAGCGCGACGCGGCGGGGAACTATCAATACCATGCGTTCGGAGTGCCTACATTGGCATTGAATCCGACAGCGGAAGGCTCGCTCGTGATCGCGCCGTATGCCGCCGTGCTTGCTCTGGAAGCCGACCCCGTTCGCGCCCTGGCCAATTTACACAAAATGGACAAGCTCGGCTGGCTGGGAGACTTCGGCTTCTATGAGTCGGCGGATTATTCCACCAACATCGAACACGAAACAGGCACGCGATATACTCTGGTCCGCTCCTGGATGGTCCATCATCAGGGCATGTCTCTGCTCGCGGTTACGAACCTTCTCGCCAATAAAGCCTTCCAACGCTGGTTTCATAGCGATCCTCGGGTCCGGGCTACTGAGCTTCTCCTGCACGAGAAACCTGTACGGATCGTCGCCGCGCAGGAAGTACCTCGCGCAGGGAAAATCACCTTTCAGCCGACTCCTGTGGAACGAAAAAGAAGCGTAGAGCAAAATTGACTCGTCAACGCCAACATCGATAGCGGAACACTCTAAGCCGACTCCCTGGAACCTTTTGTTCTGCTGCGCAGCAAGGCGCGCTTCAAGACAATTTCAAGCGCGGCTTTTTGCCGGTCGTATTCTTCCGAAGCGATACGGCCCTCCAGTCGCTCGGTTTCCAGAGCAAACAGTTCTTCCTTCAACGCTTCCAGCAGGTTCGATTGAGGTTGTTCCATGATGCTCGTGCGCACCGCCGAGCTTCCAGATTGAGCGCTGGAGACGCCGCCAGATTGCGCCGCTGCAGCGGTGGCGCTAGTCACCTTCGAAGCTGGGCCCGTGGCCGGGGCTGTGGTTGAACCAGTCCTCTTCATCGAAATGCCCGCGCCCACCGCCAGCAGGATTACCACCAGGGAGACGATCCACCATTGATACTTGTGCAGCGGGTCCGGCGTGCCAATCGGTGCGCCTAATCCAATTCCAGGTCGGCTACTGTTATCTGCGGCACCCTGTGCTCCCGCCTCCGGGCCCATCGCGCCTGATGGCTGCCCCGCGCTGCTCTGACCGTTGTTGGCTCCTTCTTGTCCGCCGGCATTTTCTTCCGGTAGCAGTCCGGTGCCAGAGACCGCAAACGACAGCTTGGTTTGCGGGGCCACATTTCTGGCCAGATATGTCTGGACTTTTACATCTTCATCGATCGGCTGAAACGCACTGGCTGGCGTCGCTGTAAATTGCATGCTCTTCGGCAGAATGATCGCGAGATTATCTACGGGCGCAGCCACTCGCGGCTGAAACTGAAAGCTGCCGGAATACGGTAGCTGATAGCTGACCTGAAAGCGAGTCTCTCCCGGACGCAGCGGAAAAACAAAGCTGTAGTCGCCCGGAGGCCCAAGCGGTGTCGGTGGAGTTTGCAGCGGCATGCTGCCCGGACCTTGGGCGGCTGCGGAAACAATCTGCGCATTCTTGGGCAGATAAAATTCATAGGCGCGCGGGCCATACTGGGTTCGCGGCGGGGAGGAAGCGTTCTTCACGAAATAGTTCTCGATTACGCTCAGACCATTGGGGCTGGCTTCAATCCGCGCTACATCGGCTTCCGTGGAAACACCCTGCACCTTGGCGGCCGCATCGTAGACATCCACATCCACCGTCTGGGTGCCGGCTGGTACCGACTTGAAGTAGGTGGCCTTATCGTGCGTCACACGTAACAAGTGCATTGGATCGTTGTCGGAGGCATCCAGAGAGAAATGACCGCGGGCATCGGTCTTGGTCTGCGCAACGACGTTCATGCCCAGCCGAACCAACGCCACCGTGTCGCCGGCGGCGGGCTTCTTGGTCGTCTGGTTTGTCACGGTTCCGGAAATGGGTGCGGCTAAAACCGCAGAAGCGCCGCCCAGCAAGATCACCGCCAGCAGCAGGGGAGCGAAGCCAGCCGCGGCGGCCCGCAGGCGCTTTGGCAAAAATACATTCGAAATTCTCATGGATGTCCTTTTTTGAGTCGTGCAAGAGGAGAGAAGAGGTCAGGCCGCAGGCACATTGTCTTCCAAAAATTCAATCTCGGACAGTACCTGAGCCGCCTCATTTTCCATAGCCGCTCGCTGCGCCAGGTAATCTTCTTCCGGATATTTACCGGCCCGATATTCAAAGTTCAAGTCGCGCAGGTTTTCATAGATGGTTTCTTTCCGCTCCCGCAGATACTCCAGTCGTGTCTTCTGCGTCTGTTCTTCCGTTTTCCGCTGCGGATAGAAAATATAAATCAAGATGCCAATCAAGAGCGCCGCGCAGGCAAGAATTGTCATAGTTCCGTCTCCCTTCGGATCTTGGCCAGAATCGCGTCCGTGTGGGCGTCAGATGCCGCCTCCGGGGGCATGGCAACCGTATGCAGTTTCCATTTGCGAATCAATAGTGCTGTGCCCAGCGTGGCCAGCAATAGGAACAATCCCGGCGCAATCCAAGCCACCAGATCGAATCCATGTTCCGGGGGAGCTGCCAGCACAGTGGGTCCATACTTTTGTACAAAATTTTGCAGGATCAGTTGATTGCTGTCGCCGCGACCCAGATCGGCGCGCAACTCGGCTTCTTCCTGCGTTGAGACCGTACATCCCACATGATTGCATTCCAGCAGCACCTGGTTGCAGCCGCAGGTACACATCAACTGATGGCCAATCTGGTTATAACGCGTCGCGGTATCGCCTGCCCCCGCCATAAAGATAAGCAGCAGACAGGCCACCGTCAGTTGACTCCAGGTTCGCAGCAGCGAACGGTCGAACATCCGCGAGGGGAAAAAACTAAGCATGCGCTAATCCCCAGCCCCGGCAGATAGTGCGACGCTTTCGTCCACCGGTTTCCGCGGCTGTGCCGCCTGCTCCGCGCTCATGTTCGGTACCAATGCCAGCAGCGTCCCGAGCGCCATCACCAGGACCCCAATCCAGATCCAGGCCACCAATGGGTTGATGAAGACTTTGATAATAGGTTGGTTGGTGTCCGGATTGGCCCCCTCATACACGACATACAGGTCGCGCTCCAATGTGGAGTGGTCCGCCACCATCGTCTCCGTCTGCTGGCTGGCGTGGTAGAAACGGCGCTCCGGCGCCATCTGCAGCAGAAATTTCCCGTTCTTATATACGTTCAGCAGTTCATATTCGCTGTCGTAATTCGCGTTCGAGTCCTGCGTGTAGCTTTGGCACACCAGACGATACGGCCCAATCGTCATCGAGTCGTGGAAGCCCATCTCCTGCTCGGCGGACTGGTTGAATGCCGATCCCGCTAGCCCGATGAACACAATGGCCACGCCAAGGTGCACCATATAACCGCCGTACCGCCGGGTATTGCGCCGCGTTAACCGAACTAGGGAAGACAGCATATTCTTGCCCGTGTGGCGCTGTATCACCCGGGACCCGCGCCAGAACTCGGTCGCGATCGCTGTCGTTACCAGTGCGCCCAGCGAAAAGGTCATCAGAGAATACAACGTCCCGATGTCCTGCCAGGGACGCATGCCGGCAGCCATCAGGATCAGGGCCGTCGCGACTCCGGCAATCACTGGCCAGAGGAAGTTGCGCCGTATGCTCTTGAACGATGTGCTGCGCCACGCCAGTACCGGCCCGATACCGGTCAGCAGCAGCAGGAAAATGCCGATTGGCACGGCCACGCGGTTATAGAACGGCGGACCCACCGTAACCTTCGAACCTTCCACATATTCCGAGATGATCGGAAACAGCGTTCCCCACAGGATCGTAAAACAGGCTGCCAGCAGGACAAGGTTGTTGAATAGAAAACTGGATTCGCGGGAAACCAGCGACTCGATCTTATGCTCCGACTGCAAATGGTCCCGCTGCAAAATAAAGGTAAACAGGCAAACGCAGAGCACGATGACCAGAAAGACCCAGAACCAGGTGCCGATCGACGACTCGGCAAAGGCGTGGACAGAGCTGACCAGCCCGCTTCGTGTCAGCAGCGTGCCAAGAATCGATAGCATGAACGTGGTAAAAATCAGCCACACGTTCCAGGACTTCATCATGCCGCGCTTTTCCTGCATCATCACGGAATGCAGAAATGCTGTCCCGGTCAGCCATGGCATCAGCGAGGCGTTCTCGACCGGATCCCAGCCCCAGTATCCGCCCCAGCCCAGCACGGCATAGGCCCAGTGCATGCCAAGAAAGATGCCGCAGGTCAAAAACAGCCAGGTCACCATCGTCCAGCGCCGGGTGATGTGGATCCACTTTTCACCCGGATAGCGCATCATCAGAGCGCCCAGCGCGAAGGCGAACGGAACACTAAATCCTACGTAGCCCAGGTACAACATCGGCGGATGGATGACCATTTCCGGATATTGCAGCAGGGGATTGAGCCCGAATCCGTCGGCGGGTATCGCTCCCTGCACCAGGGCAAACGGCGGCGCCGGGAAGACGATCAACAATGTAAAGAAGACCTGAACGGCTGCCAGAATCGTCGAGGCGTAGGCGGTCAGCTTGACGTCGACCTTATGCCGCACCCGCAACACGAATCCATAGGCCGCCAGCAGCCATGCCCACAGCAGTAATGAGCCTTCCTGACCCGACCATAACGCGGCAAACTTATACGGCCATGGCAGCGCCCGATTCGAGTGGTGAAGGATATAGGCTACGGAAAAATCGTTGGTGAACGCGCAGTAGACCAGCGCGAAAGCAGCCGCGCTGAGTGCAATAAAGCTCCCAATCCCAGCCCGCCGCGCCGACTCCGCCAGGCGCTCTGGCGCCAGGCTGGCTTCCGGATGCACCGCGATCTGTCGCAGCGCAATTGCGCCCACGACCAGATTGTAGGCGCAAAATACCAGCCCAAGAAGGATTGCGAAACTACCGAATGCAGCCATGGTCCTCTACTTTTTTGGTTCCTGACAGATTTCCGCAGAGCGAACAGACGATCCCGGTCTGCGCGTTGAAAGTTGCCATCCGGCGAGCCAGAAAAATCCTATTCCTGTTGTGTCTCTTTAACCCTGAAGTTCATGAGACTCTGCCGCGCCGGTACAGTAACCATCATCACAATCATACAGATTGGAGAGGTCCTATGATTTCTCGCTCTCGGCCAAAAATAGTCCGCGATTGGATGTCCGGAAGCGCGATCCTCAGATAAGATGTCCGCGAACGCCCAGCACGGGGCAGTTCGCGCCCCGGATGATGTGCGAAAGCGTAGACCACGGAGAGTGGTCCGCCAGCGTCGATTTTTCGCGAACCCCAACCACGATCAAATCCGCGGATTCAGATTCGGCAACCCGCAACACCTCCTCGCTGGCGTTCCCTGCTTCCACGCGTATCTTCGGCTGACACCAGAGTTCGGCATCCGCGGGCAAAAGTTGTCGCAATGTGCCTGCCAGGCGGTTCTCAAGAATTTCTGGCGAAACCTCGTCAACTTTCAGTCCCGGCTTTCTTACATGGAGCAAGGTCAGACGGGCATTCATCTCTTCCGCGATGGAAGATGCGTACTGAGCAGGCCGGAATGCCCCGATCTCAAGGTCTGTCGCGAAGACGATGGATTGAATGGAAGCAAGGTTTTTCTTGCAATGCGGCCCCAAAACCAGCACCGGACAGAGGACTCTTCGAAGAACACTCTCTGCAACCGACCCAAACGCCAGTTTTTCCAGACCATGTGCGCCGTGGGAACCAACCACGATCAGATCGACAGCCTGTGCCCGCGCAT
>JAJZDO010000472.1 GCA_021805955.1 Acidobacteriota bacterium | reverse complement strand
TAACGGGGAGTTGGAGGAGTTGAATCTGGAGGCCAAGGAGCAGCGCAGGAATCGCGTAGCGGCCCACAAGATCCAGGAACAGCGGATCAAGTACCTGACTGACGAGAAGCGGATCAAAGCGGTAACCGTGATCTTCAGCGATCTTGAAGGCCGCTTGCACATGCTCGACTACGACAAGAAATTTTTGGTCAAAAGCTGGGACAACCTGACCTTCGATGGCTCGTCGATCCGTGGTTTCACGGCGCAGCGGGAGAGCGATTTGCGGCTGGGCATTGACTGGAGCGCATTCTACTGGGCGCCGGCGGATGTCTTCGGTTCGGGCAAGGTGCTGGTCTTCGGCGAAGTGATCGACAAGAACGGCAAACCGTACAGCGCCGACATTCGCGGAGAGTTGAAGCAGTTTGCCGCCAAGCTATACAAGACGCAAGGTTATACGCTGAATGCGGCGAATGAGATTGAAGGCTTCCTGTTTCAAGGCGTCGATGCCGAAGCCAACTACTATCAGACCGGGAAGTTTGAGTACGTCAATACGGGCGGCTATTACCACTCGCTGCCGGGCGATCCGCTGCGCACCTTCATCGACACCACGGCCGAAGTGCAGCGCGCCATGGGATTCGAGAATGAGAAGGACCACCCGGAGGTGGCTCCCTCGCAGTTTGAGATCAATTACGGCTATGGCGAAGTCGTTGCGGCCGCAGACCAGATCCAACTCTACAAATTGATCTGCCGCCAGGTAGCGACCAACATGGGAATGACGGCATCCTTTCTGCCCAAGCCGGTGGTGGGCGTGAATGGCAGCGGCATGCACACGAACATTTCCGTCAGCAAGGAAGGGAAGAACCTCTTCTGGGATGCCAAGGGTGAAGAGAAGGTCAGCGAATTAGCCTGGACATTCGTGGACCGCATTCTGACGCATGGCAATGACCTCTGTCTGCTGCTGAATGCCAGCGTGAATGCGTATCGTCGTCTGGACCCGCACTTTGAAGCGCCCAACCAGCTCAAGGCTTCGGCAGTGGATCGCGGCTCGATGATCCGAATTCCGATCGGCAATGAGAAGAGCGCGCGCGTCGAAGTGCGTTCGGTCAGTCCGGACGCCAATCCTTATCTGGTCTTGTATTCGATCTTCAAGTCTGGATTGCATGGCGACATGTTGAATGTCAAAAACCTGCGCCAGGCGGAACGCTACCTGCCGGACAATATCTACACGGCGATTGAGGATTTCCGCGATGCCGCCTGGACGACCAAGCTGCTGGGCGCCGACGTCAAGGGCCGCTATGCGGACCTGAAACAGGCTGCCGCCGACCGCTGTGCCCGACTGCTGGGTACCTACGTCAAGGTTCCAGAGATCCAGTACCACCACGATGTCTACAACCAAATGCTCTGGAACATGTTCTAGAGTCCTGAGTCTGAAGTTCATTCAACAATTCGATGCATGGAAGTGATTCGAACAGCAGCACTCAGTGGCTCAAGCCCATCTGTTTTGCGCCATTTTCGGCACGGCTAAAGCCGAGCCCCGATACAAGACCGAAAATGATTTCTTTAACGAATTTAAGACTCAGGACACTAGAGCCGATTTACAGATACTGTAGTTAAAAATGAGATGAGGCATTCTGAGCCCTTCGGCAGCGCTCAGGATAAACTCCGCGAAGAATCCAGAGGGTGACGGCGGCAATGACCAGGCGCATATCGTCTGGATTCTTCACTCCGCTTCGCGGAGCCTGCCCTGAGCGTAGCCGAGGGGTTCAGAATGACTCCCTTTCACAAATAACTACACCTACTGTCAATCCGCTCTAGAGATAGCCGACAGAGATTCATCTCACAAGCAAACGGCATGGCCATTGGCCATGCCGTTTGCTTGTGGGTTGTCGGAGCGGTTTTTGTTCTTTCGAAAGCTGCCCTCATCGTTCGAAGTGCCGGATGATTTCGTCTGCCGACGAGTGCCGCAGGAAAGACCTCCGGCCGCTTCGAGTTGAAGAAAGCGACTATCGAATTTCGGTTTCGGCTCTTAGAACATGAACCCAGCTTCAATTATTCCGCGGACCTGGGTGGCATTGTTACCGCTAGAGCCAAACACATCTCCTGCCGTAGTGTCCATCGCGTGGACTGCGGAAAACTCGGCGCGAGCGAAAAACGCATTGTCCTGATATGTGGGTGTCAGCGTCATCGACCATGCGTCGCTTCCCGTTCCGTACATCAGATTGACGGACCCGTCGCTGGTGCTGCCTGTGCTGGCAAGGTATTCGCCCCGCGCCGCGAGCGTAAAGTGGGGGGTAAAGGTGTAAGTCCCCAAAACCGCGCCGCCGATTGTGGACGTCGCGTGCCCCACCCCAATGTCCGTGTTCATCGGCACATGGGTGATCTGGATATACGGTTCGAGAATCCACTTCTTGGCCGTGTGGGTATAAATAACGTTGTAGATAGAACTATTGTTTTGATAGAGCGGCGTAGCGACGCTCGAATAGCCGGTCTTTCCATAATTTCCGCCGCCGACAAACTCCACGCTATTCGCCGCATTCGCTGTGTATGTGAACAGACCCGTGATCCAGTTATATCGATTGGAATAAAAGCCGTCGTTCCAGGTCAGTGAACTGCTGATCTTGCCCTTGCTGTAATTCACCTGCAGGCCGCGATCGACGGCGTTTTCCTGGTTCCACAGGAGGCCACGTTCAATGTTCATGTTTTCAAAGGTGAATGTATCCTCAGCGCCAATCAGTGTCGGCAATTTCCCGGCTAGATAGGAAAAACTACCCTTCGGGGCAAGTTTTATGTACCCCTGCGGGAGTGCGCCGAAAAAGTCCGTAACAGTATCGCGGGTGGAAAGAAACGGCGTGCCGAGCGCAGGAAGGTTATATGCGCCACCCTGCAAATAATACTGCACCAGACCACTGGTCTTTTGGACGAAGACCTGAGCGTTGCTTACATCCGCGTACTTCAAATGATCGCTCAAGCTATGGTTGTCCTGCACATACACAAAGCCACTGAGGATTCCTGTAACTTGCAATTTTCCGAAGTACCGGCCCGCATCGAAGGTTGCAGGAGAAGCAGTGCTGAGCGGACCAATCATGGCTGGCATGGCCAGGGGCGCTGCTGCCGGTGCTGCCGGCGCTGCCGCTGCCGGAGGCGGAGGTGGAGGTGGAGTCGGCGCTGGTGTAGTTTGTGCCTGGGCCCCTGCGGATAAAACGCAGCAGAGAAAAAGTCCGGTCATCCTGTGCAGTACGCTTTTGCTTGTCAATGAATCCTCCATGAAATATGTCATGCCAACTGGTTGGAATTTTTGCGTGAACACCGGCTACCATCCAGATGAGAAGTAGTAGTCTTAGGAACGCAAATCAGTCATGAGGAATTCATAAAGAAATTCCGCCAGTCGAAAGTTTCTTGGCCTCTTTGCAGGCTGCCTGGAAGTTTTCAGGAAAAAGCTTGAAATTTCAGATGAAGTTATGCAAACTTTAGGAAAGGTCTGATATAGTAAAAATTTTTTCCTCAAAAAAACTGGTCCGAGCGGTCGAGTAGGGAGCAGGGCAACATCGCTCGCCGCGAATATCCAGGATTGGCGCACCCCCGCGCATCCAGCATTCCCTTTGAAAACTGCGACACGAATTCAACGATCAGACGAAATTGGAAAGGTGGCCTTTCATGCAAGCCAAAGGTTTTCTGGCGTGGGACTCGCAGCCTGTCCGTTGCCACTTTTTCCCGTGGGTTTCCAGAATCGTGCGCGAAAGGATGCTCTGCGATGAGCGATAAGCTGTACGAATTCATTCAACACACCACCCAGTTGAACCTGCATCGTGAGCCAGGCCAGCAAATCGCCGCTCTGATCCAGTCCACCTTTGCAATGGACGCGGTGGCCCTGTTCGACGCCGATCTGCAGACGATTTACCAGGCAGGAGACTGGTTTGCGGGCATGGAAAACGTGGTCCGCAACATCTACTTCTTTGAGAGTGTGGCGGACGACCCGGAAACCGGTCTGGTCCGCAGAGTGTTACGTATTGGAAATCTGGCGGTTGGCGCGCTTCTGATGCGCGGCGAGATCAGCCCTCACGTCAGCAGCGCGATCGCATGTCTGGTCGCGATTACCTTCGACCGCTGCCATTCCCATGCCAATGTGAGCCGTACTGAAAGCGCTCGTCAGACGGAACAAATGCGGACCACGGTTCTCGACAGCCTCGCCCACGCGTACAAAACACCGCTGACCGCAATCCGTGCGGCCAGCACGGGACTGAACGAAATGGGCAATCTCACCCCGGCACAATCCGAACTGGTCCAACTCATCGATGAGCAGTCTGGCGCGCTGAACGAACTGACTACACGTCTGCTGAAAACCGCGCGGCTCGAGGCGCCCGATCTGACGCTACGGAAGGAAACGGTGGCTGTCGCGCCTCTCATCGAGGATGTAGTGGCCAGCTTCCGCGCCGAGTTGGCAAATACTCCTGTGAACATTACCGTGCCGCGTGAAGACATATCGATCTGCTGCGACCGCGATCTTCTCGCCGCTCTGCTGACGCAGTATATCGACAACGCGGGAAAGTACTCGAGCGCAGGTTCGCCAATTACGATTCAGGTCTCGGAGCGTCCAGGCGAAATGGTTTTTTCCGTCCACAACATCGGCCCTGTCATCAAGCCAGCCGATCGCGAGCGGATCTTCGATCGCTATTTTCGCTGTGCCAGCTCAGCCGGCAACACATCGGGTACTGGGATTGGCCTCTCTGTGGCGAAACGCGCCGCACAGGCGCACGGAGGCGACGTCTGGCTGACAAGCGACCTTGAAAGAGGAACCACTTTTTTTGCCTCTCTGCTGGTTGCACCGGAAGGAGTGCGTATCCATGAGTGATTCTCCAATCCGCGTGTTGCTGGTTGACGATGAAGTGGCTATCCGGCGAGCCTTGCGTACCCCTCTGAACGAACTGGGCTTCGAGACCGTGGAAGTATCGCGCGGCGAAGAGGCCCTGCTTCTGGTCCGTGCCGAGAGCTTTCATGTCGTTCTTCTGGACATTCAGATGCCTGGCATTGGCGGCATGAAGACGCTGGTTCGTCTACGCGCCATCGCGCCACGCCTGCCGATTCTGATGCTGACCGTGCAGGATTGCGAGGAGCAGAAAGTGGAAGCCCTGGAGTGCGGCGCCGACGACTACATTACCAAGCCGTTCAGTATCCGCGAATGCATCGCCCGCATCCGGTCCGCGGTGCGCCGTGCACAGACTCCGGAGCGGGCGGAAGATGCTCCCGTGCAGATCGGCGATATTCAAATACTCCCTACGCGGCGCGCCGTCAGCAAATCCGGCCGCTCCATCCATCTCACCAAGAAGGAGTATGACATCCTTCACTACCTGATGACGCACGCAGGACGGGCCGTCACCTACGGAAAGCTGCTCAGTTCAGTCTGGGGGGTGGAGTATCGGAGCGAGGTCGATTACCTGCGCACGTTTGTCCGGCAGCTGCGCAAGAAAATTGAGGATGATCCATCCAATCCAAAATACCTGCTTACCGACCCTTATGTAGGCTATCGGTTTGCGGAGTTGCCATTCATCGATGAAGCTACGGTTCCTCTCGCTGCAGCTGCGGAACCTGCGTCCGGATTCAACCAGTAGCGGCAAGCTGTGTTATACGACGCGGCAATTCGATCTTCGCGCGCCGCGAGACTGAGGGCAGATCCGCCGCGGGGAGGTAACGAAGCGGATGCAGGAGACTTGATCTTGAGTGCCCGGTGGTCAAAAAAGCTGGGCAATTCTGCGCTTTATCGCTATGCTCATAACGGACGCTCCACCCCTATGAGAAGAACTGCATTCGGCGCACTCATTTCAGAAGCGGTCGCAGTCTTCATCATCATCGCTTTTGGAGATTCCACCGCCGCCATGTATTCGCTGTATACGCCCAGCCCCTATAAAAATGCCTATTGGGGCGTCTGCATCGCGTGGGGCCTGGCGGTCACGATCGCTATCTACGCAACCGGTTCCGTCAGCGGATGCCATGCAAACCCGGCGGTGACGATCGCACTTGCCCTCTACCGAAAATTCTCATGGCGTAAGGTTTTGCCGTATTTTGCCGCTCAAGTTGTCGGCGGATTTCTCGGAGCGATTGTTGTCTATGCGCTCTTCTATCCGGTCATCGATTACGCAAATACGGCCAGCCATCTGACCCGTGCGGCAGGCGGCAATGCGGAGGTTTTCTTCACCCATCCAGGGCTTGCCATCACTCCTCTGCATGCCTTCAGCGATGAGATCATCTTGACCGCATTTCTTATCTTCGGCATCTTCGCCATCACCGAGCAATACAACGAAATGGCTCCAGGCGCGAATTCGGGAGCCTTGATCATCGGGTTTCTTGTAGCCACAATCGGGGCGTCGATGGGATATCTGGAAGCATTTGCCATCAATCCGGCGCGCGATTTCGGCCCCAGGCTTTTTTGCTTTTTTGCCGGATGGGGAAGATCAGCCCTTCCTTCTCCCGATCATTATTGGTGGGTACCCATCGTCGGCCCGCTGATCGGCGGCGTTGTCGGCGGGGGGGCGTACCAATTGCTGATTCATCCCTATCTGCCGGCAAGAATTCGCTCTGTGAGCGCATCCAGCGCCGATTCTCCCGCCGCCTGAGCGCATTGCGTCCCCCAAAGGAGTGGGAGTCGCCACTTTTATGTTCGCCATAGGCTGCTGAAGGGATAAACCTCCTACCGCCTTGTGAAACGGAGATTGCAATTTGTCACATTCAGGCCGAGACCAGCTGCCCATTTTTTGAATGTTCTGTTCTCCCCACGTAGGCGGTGCTCCTATCGCCTTCTTCCCATGGGCAGATTGGTGCGGCGAAGACATTGAATGTGTATGCCTGCAGTATCGACGCAGAGCGCAGCGGCTCAGAGAAGAGCCTTTGGCCTCAATCGTAGAAATTGTCCGCGAAATTAGCGAGGATCTGGCCCGCATTGTCAGACAAGCCGTTCGCCTTCTACGGACATAGTTTCGGCGGTATTGTGGCTTTCCCGCAAAGACGCGCAGACGCCATGGTTTAGCCCGGATCGCAATGTCGACATTACCGCCTATAAGCCCGATGCTTCAATCCGTTCGCGAATGCTATCATACGCGTATTGCGGACTGTATCTGCATCGCTGCCATCATCCGCGCCGACTGGTTCTGCCACGGTCGAATCCGCATTGGCCCCGTAGCTCAGGTGGATAGAGCGACGGTTTCCTAAACCGCAGGTCGGAAGTTCGAATCTTCCCGGGGTCACCATAAAATCAACAGGTTAAACCATCCGCTCCAACTCAGAATACTTCCGGTGATACTTGGTGCTATGTTCTCGGTCGGAGTAGGGACCATGATCGCTCACAGCCCCCTCCACGGATCCGGACGAGCGGGATTCCCGCATCCGGCTCTTGCCTTAGGGAATGACGCCCGTGCGGCGCAGAGGATAGGGATGACAGACCGTA
>JAJZDO010000533.1 GCA_021805955.1 Acidobacteriota bacterium | reverse complement strand
AAGCTTTCAAAGCCGCCTGCGTAATGTGCCGCCGATAAAACCCGCGCCAGTTTTCGGCCCACGGCGGGGACATAGCGATTCATCTGCATCTTTCGATTCTTTTAGAAGTGGTAGGCAAAGCCGATCGCGGGCTGCTCCATTACGTACCAGCGGTTTGTCTTGAATTGCGCGATCCCAAAGTCGATGGACATCAGCACGTCCGCCCGGTACTGCACCCGTAAATCCCAACTGGGACTCAACTCATACGCGATACCGCCGCCAAACAGAAACCCCGTCGCTTTGGTTCGCGTGCCGGCATTGGTGCTGGTCCCAGTGTCGTCGATCGGATCGAACAGCAGCATGGCCGCTCCGGCTTCGGCAAATGGATTGAACTTCTTGTAGACGAAACTGCGCACGTAGGCGACCGATCCCTCCTGCAGCGAATTGTGAAACTGCGCATTGGAGAAGGGGGCCGTATATCTCATGTTCATCTGGGAATACTGGTAGTTCCCTTCAAGCGCGCTGCTCGGTGTCAACATGAAGCGGTACGACAGCAGGACGCCCTTACCCCAATCTGAGGTCTGGGTAACCGCATTGCCCGTAATGGTGGGCTGGTAGGTGCCGATAATGCTGATGCTGGCATCCTGCCGGCTTTCCTGTGCAAATCCAATCGCTGCCAGCATTGGCAGCAGACAAAGCAAAAAAAGCAACTTCTTCATGCGGTAATGAACCCCTCATCCGCCACCTCCACACGCAGATCCTGCAACAGTTCCACGTGTAAAGTTTGGTTTGGCTCTGACTCGTGACCTGCTCCCAATTGTACCTGTCAGAATGTGCCTACGGCAGACGCGGACTCATTTTTCCGTGGGTTGAAGACCGTAGCCGACCGGCAAAACAGCAAGGGCAGAGAATGAGAAGTTCTCTGCCCTGCTTCCAACAATTCGCATATCGAGATTTCTGCTTGCGCCAGCTACTGTTGCGGCGGTAGCGGAGGAGGATTTTGTCCGTTCGGTGGAGGCGGTGGCGTTCCTGCACCTCCCATGCCTTGTTGTCCCATCATGCCCCGCCCCATACGTTGACGGCGCTGCTGCATGTCCTGCTCGAACTGCTGCTTCTGACTATCGGTCATGATGGCCTCCATCTTTTGATGGGTGTCCATCATTGCGGCGCGCATCTGCTGGCGACGCTGCTGAGGGGCCAATGCCGAATTGCCGCGGATCGATTCCATCTGCTTGCGCTGGTCCTGGAGGATGGGCAGCATCTGTTTTTGCTGGTCCGCTGTCAGGTTCAGCATTTTGCTCAAATGCCGCAACTGGCGCTTCGGACTTGGCGGATGATGGCGCCGCATCATGGGCTGTCCACCCGGGCTGGATTGCTGGCCTGCCATTGCTTGCGAGTCCGGCGGTGGGGGCGTTGTGTTCTGGGCAAGCGTGGCTGCGGGAACACAAAGTGCCATTCCGAGCAGGGCGACGCTCGCGCTCATTCGAGTGAAACTTTTACGATGATTCATCTTCAAGTCCTTTCTCCATGACACGCGCCACGCAGCCACTCAACACAATTGAATCTGCTGCAAATGCGCTGTCTGTAGAACTAGACGTGGAATGCAGACGGGAAGTTGCTATGCGCGAAGATTTCATGATCAATGCGATCGCTCGCAGGCCGCAGCCTTCCGTGAACAACTCGACAATTTTGCGCCACCTAAGCAGGAAGACCGGTCAACTGCCAGCGAGCAACAACCGAACTATGGCGTCGATTATCCCCTGAAGGTTGTTGGACAATGGCTGTTCTGCCGTTGAAGGCAGTCTGCGGATCGGGACGGCTTCGATGTGTATCCTGTTCCAATGGAAGTGGGCGGCCTGCTGATTTTCAATAGCATGTTTAGTTCACGGCATCCACCCAATCACTTCCCAGAACTATGGTGCGCATGTCACAGTACATTTCCATGACGCCCTGGGAGGCGCGAGAATGGAACGAGCAAAATATCAGTTGCTGAACCGGCAGCCTTGGACCGACGTCTCCTCGATTCTGTCTGCGGTTGAAAAACAAGGATTGAAAACTGGAGAGATCGGAGAACTTTGAACGCACAATCTAATTCGCTTACGATACACGTGCGCGGCATATTATTCGACATGGATGGCGTACTGATCAGCTCAACCGCCTCCGACGAAAAAAGCTGGTTGCGATGGGCGCACTTCCACGGCATGGAGAAAAGTTTCTCTTTGAAGGCCATACATGGGATACGCAACGTAGATACGCTCCGCGCAATTCGGCCGGATCTCGATGCATCGGTTGAACTCGAACGCCTAGACGACTTCGACGAAGAAGAGCAAGACGGCATTGCCGTTCTGCCTGGAGTACGGCGGTTTATTGCAGCGCTTCCGCCCGAAAGCTGGACCATTGTGTCCTCGGCCTCGGAACGGATTATGCGAGGCCGGCTGGAATGCGCAGGCATCCACGCGGCACACAGAATTGTGACGGCCAATGACGTAATCCACGGAAAGCCTCACCCCGAGCCCTATGAAACAGGCGCACGAATCCTTGGCCTTGCGCCGTCTGAGTGCCTGGTGATCGAGGACGCGCCTTCTGGAATCAAGTCAGGTAAGGCTGCTGGATGCAAGGTCCTCGCAGTTTTGTCATCGCATCCCGCAGCCGATTTGGATGAGGCGGACTCGATCGTCCCGTCACTCGATTTTGTCACCGCTGGTCCGGCTCCGGACGGCGCGATTCTTATTCATTTGGCAACGTAGCAGAATCCTTCACGCGAAATATCCCCGGAACGACGAACCACACGTAAGCTGGACCTCGACTGGCGAGAACAGGCCTCTGTGCTCGCGGAGTGCACTGAACAGACCCTAACCCACGACCAGCGCATCGGAACTGGTCCATGCTTGACGAGGGCCTGATCGCGCTGCTGGTCGACTTTACTGTCGGCCCTTGGCAGAGCAACACGCCGCTGGACAAGTATGCACGCGTGTGTGGATTCAAATTGTGCTGATTCAAATTGTGCTGACAGGGGCCACAGCTAGTGTCCTTTTTCCGCCTGAAAGTGAAACGGGTCGCCGCGCTCCTTCGCCATGGACTCGACGACCTTCAGAAACGCCAGCGAAGCATGGGAAAGATTCGCTGGCCGGCGATGCACGACGCGCAGACGCCGCTCAAACGCCAGCTCCGGCACGCGCAACTGCACCAGTTCTCCCCGTTCAATTTCCTGGCGCGCGGTCAGGCCGGGCAACAGGGCGACGCCGTTGCCCATCGCCACAAAGCGCTTGATGGCTTCCAGACTGGGCAGCTCGACGGCCATGTTGAGTGGCGTCTTATGACGCTGGAACGCCTGCATCACTTTTTGCCGCAGCGGCGATGGAACGTTATGCGCGACAAAATTTTCCGCTCCCAGCTCGCGGATCGAAACCTGCTTGGCGCGTGCCAACGGATGTCCGGGATGCATCACGAAAACCAGGTCGTCGCGATACACCACGATCGAGCGAATCTGGGGATCGTCCGGCCGATAGGAAACGATGCCCAACTCCACCGAGTGCTGCAGCAGTTCCTCCGCCATGCGGCTGGCGAGGGAGCGTTGCACGGTCACGTGGATTTGCGGCGACAAGCGGCGAAATACATCGATCACCGGCAGCAAATACAGGCACGTATATTCATTGGCGGCCACATTCAGACGTCCGCGATGGAGCGAGCGCAATTCCGACAAGGCTGTGGTCGCCTCGCCACGCAGGTTCAGCAATCGTTCGGCATACTCACGCAATAGCTCACCTGCGGCGGTCAACGTAGCGTCCCGGGCTGCGCGGTCGAAGAGCACCTCATCCATTTCCACCTCAAGCTTGCGGATCACCTGGCTGATAGCCGGTTGGGTGCGATGCAGTTTGACGGCAGCACGAGAAAAACTTTTCTCTTCCGCCACGGCCATGAAGGTTTCCAGTTGAAACAGGTCCATCGGTTGTCCTTATGGAGCGTGAAGGCATGCTCGCGTTGATAATATATTCTAATATAAATAGTTGCTCGCATTAGATTCTCTTATGCTATTGTAAGAGAACAAAGGCTGTATTCACTTTTGCCCGTTACGAGGGATGCCGTGCATCAGGAACGAATTTTTTTCTTCGATACCACCCTCCGCGATGGAGAACAATCGCCGGGTTGCAGTATGTACATGGCCGAGAAAGTTCGGCTGGCCAGGCAACTGGAATTGCTGGGCGTCGATGTCATTGAAGCGGGGTTTGCCATTGCATCCGACGGCGACTTTGCCGCTGTGCGGCAAGTGGCGCAAGAAGTGAAGGGACCGCGCATCTGTTCCCTGTCGCGCGCCAAGGAAGAAGATATTGTCGCTGCCGCTCGCGCGCTGGAGCCTGCCGCTAAGTCTCGCATCCACATTTTTCTTGCCAGCTCTGACATCCATTTGGAATACAAACTGCAAATCTCTCGCGAACAGGCGCTGGAATTGACGGACAAGTCGGTCCGCCTGGCCCGCACCTATGTGGATGACGTCGAGTTCTCGCCGGAAGACGCCTCCAGGTCCGACAGAAATTTTTTGTGCGAAATGGTTCAAATTGCGGTCGATGCCGGCGCAACCGTCATCAACTTGCCGGATACCGTCGGATATACGGTTCCTCATGAATACGGTTCCATGTTCCGGTTGATGAAAGAGCGGATTCGCGGCGTTGACAATATTGTTTTGTCCAGCCATTGCCACAATGACCTGGGATTGGCCGTCGCCAACAGTCTGGCCGCGCTGGAAGCTGGCGCGCGACAGGTGGAATGCACGATCAATGGAATCGGGGAACGAGCCGGAAATGCCGCGCTGGAAGAACTGGCGGCGGCTATGCACGTGCGACACGACCAATTGCCGTTCCAGCACAATCTCGACCTGAAGCAATTGTTCCCGACCAGCCAAATGTTGGGCGAGATCATTACCTTCTCACCCGCACCGAACAAGGCTGTTGTCGGAAGCAATGCCTTTTCGCACGAGGCTGGCATTCACCAACACGGGGTGATGTCCAATCCGCTATGCTATGAAATTATGACCCCATCGCAGGTGGGGGTACCTGCGAACAAAATGGTTCTGGGAAAGCACTCCGGACGCCATGCATTGAACCATCGACTGAAAGAACTTGGTTACAGTCTAAGCCGCACGGACCTGGACTTGGCTTACGATCGATTTGTCGAAGTTGCAGACCGCAAGAAATCTGTCTTCGATCAAGACCTGGTCGGCATCATGCTGACGCATCTACATCAATCGCCAGTCGTCAATCAGCACGGTGGCCAGCACGGTTCCTCGAGTTCGACAGCTGTGGCAGCCCCGCAGCCTTAATCCGATAGCTGCACGCGAATCGTGACTGCAACCGAACGCTACAAGATAAATTGGCCGCGGGTACGACCGGGCCCCACGCAGGAGTTTCGATGTCAGATGAAATCAAGATCACGCTAGTTCCAGGAGACGGGATTGGTCCGGAAGTCACGCACGAAGCGGTCCTGATCCTGGAGGCCGTCAGTCAATGGAACGGCTCCAGGTGTCGTTTTGTGGAGATGCCGATCGGAGGCGTTGCCATTCGCCAGCAGGGATCGCCGTTGCCCCCGGCAACGCTGGAAACGGCACTCGATAGTGATGCTGTCCTACTCGGCGCAGTAGGTGGAAATGAGTTCAATTCCCTTCCGCCCGATAAGCGCCCGGAAGCCGGCCTGCTGCAGTTGCGGCAAGCCCTCGGCGGCTTCGCCAACCTGCGCCCATCGGTCGCCTATGCGCCGCTCAGCAACAATTCCCCGCTGCGACCGGAAGTCACGGAGGGTGCAAACATTCTGTTTGTGCGGGAACTCCTTGGCGGCCTCTACTTTGGCGCCCCACGCTCCTGGGACCGCGAAAACGGCGTCGCTCTGAATACCATGCTGTACACCCGCGAGGAAGTGGTCCGGGTGGCGCGCATCGCATTTGAGTTGGCGCAAAAACGCCGCCGCAAAGTTACGTCCGTGGACAAAGCCAACGTGCTGGAAGTATCGCAACTGTGGCGTGCGACTGTAACGGAAGTGGCAACACAATATCCCGATGTGACGCTGGAACATCAATACGTCGATGCCTGCGCGATGCACTTGATGAATACGCCGCGCAACTTCGATGTGGTGCTGACGGAGAATTTGTTCGGCGACATCCTCTCCGATGAGGCCGCGGTGATTACAGGTTCGCTGGGCATGCTGCCTTCGGCGACGATTGGCGGCAAGGTCAATTTATATGAACCGGTACACGGTTCGGCCCCGGACATTGCAGGAACGGGCAAAGCGAATCCTTTGGGCGCGATTTTGACCGCAGCCATGCTGCTGCGCCACTCCGCCGGACTGGAGCAGGAAGCGCAGGCGATTGAGACCGCCGTGCAGCGCGTGTTGGCCGCCGGCTACCGCACTGCCGATCTGGCCCGCACCAATCAACCCGATCAACAAATTGTCAGCACGAAAGAGATGGGAAAACACGTCTTCGAAGTTTTGAACGAAATTATCGATTGCAACCAGGCGATGCACGCGGTCTAGGTTTTCTCGCCGCATCCCCGAGTACGAAGCAAAATCTTCATCCTGACCCGCACCCACGCACCACAAGCACAGTGAAAGAATATGGCAAATAAAAACACGCTTTTTCAAAACATTTGGGACGCACACGTCGTCACCGCACCGGCAGGGGAGCCAGCCCTGCTCTACATCGATTTGCATTTACTGCATGAAGTGACTTCACCGCAGGCATTCGAGGGACTCCGCCTCGCAGGCCGTACCGTGCGCCGTCCCGATCGTTCGCTGGCGACGGTCGACCATAACGTACCCACAGTGGCGGCCGATCGCCTGATCATCCAGGACGCCATTGCGTCGAAGCAGATTGAAACTCTGCGCCGCAACTGCAAGGAATTTGGCATTGAACTGTACGATGTGCAGTCGAAACAGCAAGGCATCGTGCATATCATCGGCCCGGAACTGGGATTCACCAAACCCGGCATGACCATTGTGTGCGGCGACAGCCATACAAGCACCCACGGCGCGTTTGGAGCGCTGGCCTTCGGCATCGGCACCAGCGAAGTGGAGCATGTGCTGGCCACGCAGTGCCTGCCGCAATCGAAGCCGAAGACTTTTCGCATCTCGGTCGAAGGCGAACTTCCGCCTGCCGTCACCGCGAAAGATATTGCCCTTGGCATCATCGGACGCATCGGCACCGATGGCGCTACAGGCTACGTCGTCGAGTACGCCGGCTCCGCGATTCGGGCGCTTTCCATGGAAGGCCGCATGACCGTCTGCAATATGAGCATCGAGTCTGGCGCGCGCGCAGGAATGATCGCTCCCGATGCGACAACGTTTGCCTATCTGAAAGGACGTCCGCAGTCGCCCCAGGGGAAACACTGGGACGAGGCCGTCGAACATTGGAAATCACTGCCCTCCGCTCCCGATGCGAAGTTCGATCGCGAACTGGTCATCGATGCGAAGGAGTTGACGCCTTTCGTCA
>JAJZDO010000436.1 GCA_021805955.1 Acidobacteriota bacterium | reverse complement strand
CGGGAAACAGCTTGCTGGGTACGATCACGTCCGCGTCGACTGTCCAGAACGGAATGTGAAGACGCCGGGCAATTACCTGGCGCCAGCGCTCCGGTTCGCGGCAGGGATTTTCATCGCCAATCAGCATGGCCGCGTTCACTTCTTCCAGCAATTTTTCGAGGGAGTTGTGCGGCGGCCTCCGTACGACGAAGGAAATATTGCGTTGGGCGAGATCGGCCTCGATATCCGGCAATCCCTGATTCAGGAAAACGTAATGGCGCAGATTTGCATTGGGAAAGTTGGAGATGGCGGAAAAATATACCAACAGCGGCAGATTCAGTTCATTGGCAACGTTCGCGGAGCAGTCGACAGCAGCGTTATTGAAACCACGCTGCGCGCGCTGCATCCAGTAGACGATGCAGGAGCCGTCGGGCTTGGGAAGGCCGGCGCGTCGAACGGTCACGCGAGGATCGGCGGCGAGGTTCTCGAATCCGGCCGGCGATTCCGGGCCCTCTCGTTTTTCGATTTTGTCAGGCATTCGGTTCGATGAAGTGCAATTGTATAAATATCGCTTCGGTTGGTACAGCGAAAGAGATTCCGTGCGATGAATGTTCGACTGAAAATCGGCGCCATGGAAGCGAGGACGCCTGCGCCTCCCCATGGTACTCTTGGCGAAATGGCGAACCGTCTTCGAGGAAATCCACAGCAGGGTAGAATGCTACGGCACATTCTCGAGCTGGATGGGTTTCGAGGGATTGCAGCTCTCGCGGTCTTTTGCAATCACCTTTTCACCGCCCCGGCCCACCCAGCATGGTTCACGTCATCCGCAATCTGGCTATATCGCGTCAGCCGCTTTGGTCAATATGGTGTGGACCTGTTTTTCGTGCTATCGGGCTACCTGATTACCTCCATCCTTCTGAAGGACCGGAATTCGCCTGACTACTACTACAACTTTTATTGGAAACGAGCGCTGCGAATCCTGCCGCTCTATCTGGTCTCATTGCTGGCAGCCTGGTTATGGTTTGGCGAGTCGACCGGCGGAGTGATCCTCAGCGTCTTCTTTCTTGCGAATTTTTCCAGGGTGTTCCACCTGACATTATCCGGCCCTTACTGGACGCTGGCGATTGAAGAACAGTTCTACCTGATTTGGCCGCAGTTTCTACGCAGATTGCGGGTGGGGCAGGTGGAAAAGTGCGCGTGGGCCATTGTGATTGCGGAACCGATTCTGCGCTTGATCGACGCCGCGTTTCATCACAGCAATTTTTTCTTTACTTTTTTTCATTGCGATGGATTGGCATTCGGCGCTCTGCTGGCATGCCAGCTTTCTCCAAGACAAGACGGCGCGCTGGCAACGCGGAACATTATGCCGAAACAACCAGCAATCCGGATTCTTGGATTCAGCTGCGTCTTGCTATTGGCAACAGGAAAGTTTATCTACTCTCCCAGATATGCGCCCCAAGCCATCGCGCTTTTCTTATCTGCGATCAATCTTTTTTTCTATAGCTCGATTCGAATTGCAGTCGAGAATTCCGGCGCGCGATTTCTGGCGATCTTTCGATCGCGGACCATGGTTTTTTTCGGACTCATCAGCTATTGCCTATATATTTCGCAGACCTATGTCCTGCGCACTTATGATGAGCTGCGGCATCCAGTCCTGGCGGAAAACTATGTCGGTTACTGGGTCAGGATTGCGATCGTTTTCTGTGCAACCATCGCGGTATGCGTGATTTCGCGATATGCTCTGGAACTTCCCTTCATGTCGCTTCGCAAATATGTGCTGCGCCAGCGTCCCATACTCGGTGTCGTCCAAGGCGCCGAATCGTAGAAGAGACCATAATATGCCGGGCTAAAAGCGCAGCTCTACCGGAGAGAAGCCGATGGTTTTGGCTTTTCTCTCCACCCACAGAAACAGCGTCTTGGGGTCGTTGTTGACGCGCACTCCGATGACAACTCCGCTTCCGTATTCCTTGGTGACGACAATTTTGGCTTTGGTAATCACGCCGTAATCACTCGATGGGCCCCAGTCCGACATGAACTGTTTGAATGGATACACCTTGTACTGGTCGGGATGCTGTTGCCAGTCCGGGTCGTTGTTCCAGACCGCAAATGCGTGGGAATAATCCTTGGCTTCAATCGCGTGAAAGAACTGGTTGACGCGATGCTCCTCCGGCCAGTTCCACCAATACCAGGTGAAGAAGGCAACGAATGGAATGGCAACGACAATGCCGATGAGGATGTTGCGCTGGATGCGCGCCTTGCGCGCGTCGTACTTGGGTGCGTCGAGCAGCGTCATGGCCACATTGTAAGGCGCGACGGCATAGGTAGGGAAGAAGGCGCGAACGGAGAGCTACGGAATTTTGGAATCGTCTTCGATGCCGCGCTGGAAAAATGCCGTTTCGTAGATTGCATTCGGATGCCGATGCCAGGCTAGATCGCCCTGTGCCATGTAATAGGAAGGATCTTTGTCCACCCGCAGGAAAAGGGAATCCTTCGCCATTCTGAGCACGCTGCCGGAGTGAAATCGAGGCGCAATCGCGATGAGGAACACTTCAAACAGCAGCACCAGCGCGAGAAAGAGCGCCAGCCTTCGTGTAAGCGCCGCGAGAGATTCACTCTAGTACCGGGTTAGTCATATTCGGAGCAAGGTAGTAGGGCTGGTGCGTGCGTTTTCGACGGACTTACACGTCATAGCGGTTGTTTTTCTTTTCTCCGTGGCGCTCCAACGCGAATTCGAGCAGGCGGTCGATCAGTTGACTGTAGGGAAGTCCAGTAGCCTGCCACAGCTTGGGATACATGCTGATGCTGGTGAAGCCGGGGAGGGTGTTCACTTCATTCAGGAAGATCTTTTTTGGGCGAGCGCTGCTGGGTTCGCCCGGCTCCATGAGGAAGTCGACGCGGGCCATGCCGGCGCAATCGCAGGCTCGAAAGGCATCGATGGCCATTTGCTGGACCTGTTTTGTTTGCGTCCTGGTCAATGGCGCCGGGATGATCAGCTCCGAGCCTTCGCTGAGGTATTTGGCCTCGTAATCGTAAAACTCCTTGCAGGGAATCACTTCGCCTACCACGGAAGCCTGGGGCGAATCATTGCCCAGGACGGCAACTTCCAACTCGCGCGCCTTGCCTTGCTTGCCGCCAATGCTTTGCTCGATCACGATCTTGCGATCGTAGGAGGCGGCCAGATCGACGGCTGTCTTGAGTTCCTTGCGGTCATGCGCTTTGCTGATTCCCACCGAGGAACCGAGGTTTGCCGGCTTCACAAACATGGGATAGCGCAGGGCGGCCTCGATGCTTCCCGTTGCCTTGCGCGGATTTTCCCGCCAGTCGCGACGCAGCACAGTGACATGTTTTGGAATGGGGAGTTTGGCGGCGGCGAACAGGCGCTTCATCACATCCTTATCCATGCCCGCCGAGGAGCCCAACACGCCGGAGCCCACGTAGGCGATATCCGCCAGCTCGAACAAACCCTGGACAGTGCCGTCCTCGCCAAACGTGCCGTGCAGCACAGGGAAAATAACATCCACATTGAGAGAGGTTTCCGCGCTGGAGCGGAGGGTGGCGAGAGAACCGCCGACATGTTCCGCGCTCGCAGGGACGGGCGCGACCAGCACTTCTTCTCCGCTTTCCAGCAATGCGGCTCCGGGCGTCGCTTCGGGATCACCGGCACGCAAATGCTGCGTGGCGCCTGTGGAAGAAGGCAGCAGGTGGGCGGCATCGCCAGCGGTGAGCCAGCGGCCGTCCCGAGTGATGCCGATCAGATGGACATCGTATTTTTTTCGGTCAATTGCCTGGAGGACCGAGGCCGCGGAGAGCAGAGAGACTTCATGCTCGCCGCTGCGACCGCCAAAGAGAATGCCTACGCGTAGTTTTTTCATGTGTGAGGTTGATCGAAGGTTCAGTGTACTGCGAAGAGGCGGGGACAAAGGCAAGCATTCGAGGGGGGGAGGATTCAAAGATACAGAGGCGACGCGGCCCGCGGGGTGTTCCGGCAGGGCCGCGATATCGGACACGGCGCGTCAAGGGCCGATGCCGCGCGGGTCAGGATCGCGGCATGGATGAGGCGATACAGAGATGCGCGCTATTGGCTGACAGTGTGGTGGTGCGCGTGGCTCGCTGTATGCGCGGGGCTGTGGCCCTCGTTGGCGGTTTCCGCGATGGCTTCATCGATGATCTGGTAAAGGTTGTCCGGGTTGACGACTTCCACATACGGCACCCCGGTGGTCTGGTTGGTGACGACCCAGATGGTGGGGGTACGTTGAATGCCGATGCGCTGGCCCAGCGCGTAATCAGCCTTGACTTCCGCCGCGAGTTTTCCTTGCGGGTCGACGGCAAAAGGAAATCCGACGCCGTGCTGTTGGGCAAATTTGTCAGCGAAGGCGCGCAACTCCTGCGTGGTCTCAATGCTCTGCTGGTTGGCAAACACGGCGTTGCGAAAGTCATAGCCCAATTTCTTTGATTTGGTGTCGAACCAACGCGCATCCACCGAGGCCTGGAAGCTCCAGACGTGGTATGACAGGGGGAAATCATAGCGTACCCACGGAATGCGATACTTCGCAGCCGCTGCCATCAACAACGGATTGACGCTGCCGCACACGGGACATTCCATGTCTCCAAACCCCACAACTGCGACACGGGCACCGGCAGGTGGTTTTAACGGGGTTGCGTCATGAACCTGGGTATGCGACCACGCCTGCGCGGAGAGAACCGGGGTGATGGCGATGAATGCGAGCAGCGGAAAAAGAGAAACCATGCGCTTCAAGAGTGCTTGCGGGATCGCTGGCTGCGACACATGTGTCATTTGATCTCCTGAGCTGCGGTTCTTATACAGAAGGATCTAACTCCGGATCAATGTGTCAGCCCGATATCTGGGATAGTCGACAGCACTATGGCTACGGGCTGACAGTATGGTGGTGCGCGTGGCTCGCGGTATGCGCGGAGCTGTGGCCCTCGTTGGCGGTTTCCGCGATGGCTTCATCGATGATCTGGTAAAGGTTGTCCGGATTGATGACTTCCACGTACGGCACCCCGGTGGTCTGGTTGGTGACAACCCAGATGGTGGGGGTGTGTTCAATCCCGACGCGCTGGCCCAGCGCGTAATCAGCCTTCACTTCCGCCGCAAGTTTTCCCTGCGGGTCGACGGCAAATGGAAATCCGATGCCGTGCTGTTGGGCGAATTTGTCGGCGAACGCGCGCAATTCCTGCTGGGTCTCGATACTTCGCTGGTTGGCAAAGACGGCATTGCGAAAATCGTCGCCTAATTGTTTGGACCTGGTATCGAACCAGCGCGCATCCACGGCGGCCTGGAAGCTCCAGATATGGAAGGGCAGCGGAAAGTCATAGCGCACCCAGGGAATGCGATACTTCGCGGCAGCGGACATCAACAGGGGATTGACTTCAGAGCACATGGGGCATTCCATGTCGCCGAATTCCACAATCGCAACGCGAGCGCCCGCAGGCGGCTTTAACGGGGTCGCATCGTGGACCTGAGTATGTTGCGCCGATTGCGCACGAACCATAGGAGCGGCGGCGACGAATGCCGCCAGCAAGAGAAGAGAAAAAATTCGTTTCAAATGTACCTGCTGGATCGCTGGTTGCGACCTATTCTCTATTTTACGGCCTCGGCGTGGATTTCCGTGGGGATGGGACCGACCGGCGCGGTCAGGATTGGATCGATCTTCGGCTTGAGGAATGGATGGGTGCTGTATGTTGCCTGGGGGAAAACGGCAAGACCAAAGATCGCCGGCTTCTCTTCGGACTCCGGATCTGGCGAGACAGTGAGGAGCGATGGTGATCGGCATGGTTGACGCGGCTATTTATCCTTGAGTGGAACAGACCCCGCCAAAACGCGATACTGGGATTTCGCCTGCATCGTTTGTCCTCCGCCCGGATTCGCGAGCACAGGGAGCCAGATCGACACAACCGTTCCGACACCTTCCCGGGAGCGGACGCGCAGATCGCCGCCGTGTTTTTCAGTGATCTGGCGGACAATCCAAAGACCCAATCCAGTGCCACTCGATCCCTTGGTGCTGAAAAATGGAGTGAATAGGTTGGGCATGACCGCGCGAGAAATTCCGTGTCCGGAATCTGCCACCCGAAGACTGTATCCAGGTTGTACCGAGGACAGTTTGAAGCGGGGTCGCACGGAAACATACATTTTGCCTCCGGGGGACAGGGCATCGAGGGCATTCTCAATTAGGTTAATCAAGATTTGCCGTATTTCGCCTGGATGGGCGGTGATGATTGGATCGTTCCCAACAAATTTCGAGGTGACTGAAACCCGCGCGGATGCAATATGGGCGCGCTCCAGAGCGAGGACATCCTCAGCGACCTGTTTTAAATTCACATTTATCGGCTGCGCCGACTCGCGGTAATAGGTGAGGGTGTGGTTTGCGATGGTGGCAACGCGCTTGAGCTCCTCCTCGGCAAGTGTGACCGAGGGCTGAAGATCGGCGGGCAGCCCGGATGTGTTCCGATGAGATACATCAAGTTCATGACGGCTTCCAGCGGATTGTTGATCTCGTGACTGATGCTTGTCGAAAGTCTGCCGACCGCCGCTAGCCGTTCGGAAGCGACGAGGGCCTCGCGACTGGTATGCATTTCGCTGAGGTACTGGTTCATTTCTTTGGCAAGCAGAGGGACCTTCCTCTGAAAGACAATCGCGGTGGGCACGGACGCCAGCGCGCATAAGATTTTGACCGAAGTTGAAAGGGGATAGAGTGGCCACCAGATGGTCACGACTTCCATGAGATGGGTGAGGCCGCAGGTGAGGATGAATAAGCCGAAGGCAAGAAAAATCCACAAATAGGGGCGCATTTGGCTGCGCACCAGCCATGCCAGGAGAAACAAGGACTGAAACAGGACAAAATACGCGAGGAAGATGGCCATGTCCGCCGGGGCGTTGGTCCAAATGAGCCACGGCTGCGCAAGATAACAAAAACGATGGGGCAGGTAACGCTCGGAAAACAATACCGGACCAAAATAGATGAGCAAGGGTACGCAGATGCCGAGCAGCAGCGCGGCGAGTGCAATGCCAATCCGGAGGCGAGACTTCATGCGCAGCAACTCACTTTCACCTGCAAGTGGTTCATCCTCGAATGGATGCTGGTGTTGGACTCGAGTACAAACTGCTTCCATCCTTGTCAGCACGGCAGTGGGACTGCTGTGCCATCAAAAGAAACCATTCGCGCTGCGTCGGGAAATCCCTCAGCGCAAAATTATACGTGAGCGGGCGGCTCGCCCTATCCTAAATATAGATATAGATATAGATATAGATATAGATGCAATCATTCCGGCGGTTCGCGGGAATGATTGCAAAGATCCGGTGTGATGCTGGACCGGGTACGGGTGCAGGCTGGCACGATTGCGGGGTCCAGTTCGGCGAGGATTGGTGAGGATGTGTTGAATCCTGGAAGGTCCGCTATACTGGATGGGCGCGGAGAGATGGCCGAGAGGCTGAAGGCGGCGGTTTGCTAAACCGTTATAGG
>JAJZDO010001065.1 GCA_021805955.1 Acidobacteriota bacterium | reverse complement strand
AGGTCCGCTCGCCAAATGTTCTCCAGCCGCTCGCTGGAGACGAAAACTTCCTCTTCCTTCGACAGGATCTGATCGACCGCCAGATCATCGACATTCATGGACGAAAGGTGGTCCGCGTCAACGATGTTG
Organism: Acidobacteriota bacterium; assembly: GCA_021805955.1. The sequence goes on along the minus strand of JAJZDO010001065.1, from coordinate 7,336 downwards.
TCCTCGAATGGCTGGGACAGGGCAGCGTGCATCTGCTTCGCGTGGCGGAGGTAGAAGTCGGCCTGCGGGGTGCGCTGCAGCGTGTCTTCAAGGGGTTGCTGCCGCGACGCATTCTCGATGATGTGGTCCTTCGCGTCAGCACTCGCACCATCCCTTGGCACTTCGTGGACGTCATTGAAGTGGACCCGGCGCGGCGCGTCAAACTCCGTATCGAGCACGAGCGGCTGGCGAACCTTCACCCCTCCGATCTTGCCGAGATTCTGGCCGATCTGGCTCCCGCCGAGCGCGAGGCCATCTTCAACACGCTCGATGAAGAGGTCGCTGCGGAAGCCCTGGAAGAGGTCGATCCGAAACTCCAGAAATCACTGCTCGAATCCCTCGACAAGGAACGGATCGCCGATATCGTCGAGGAGATGGACCCTGCTGCCGCCGCAGATCTGCTCAACGAACTGCCCGATGAGCGATCGGAAGCCATTCTGGAAGAGATGGAGCCGGAAGAGCGTCATGAAGTTGAAGAACTTCTGGAGTTCGACGAAGACTCCGCGGCGGGCCGCATGACGACGGCCTTTGTAGCCGTTCCGCAGGATGCCGACTGCCTGGATGCGGTTCAGGCGCTGCGTGACTTCGATGGGGATCAGCTTGCGATCCACGAGATTTATCTGCTCGACGAAGCTGGAAGGCCGACTTCCGCTGTGCCGGTCTCGCGAATTCTGATAGCCCTGCCTACATCCCGGCTTTCCGCCCTCGCTGAGCCAAGCCTGATTACCTGCAATGTGGACGTCCACCAGAATGAAGTGGCCGAACTCTTCGACAAATACAACCTTCACTCACTCCCGGTCGTCAACGCCGAAGGAGCGCTGATCGGCATCGTCCATGCCGATCAGGTCATCCATTTCCTCTTTGAGAAGCTGTAGCTGCAACTCCTGCGCTTACCCTCACGGAAGCTGCGAGAAGCTGTGTGCAGCAGCGGTGGCTGCATTCAGAACCCAGCCCGGAGCAATGCCCAGGAGCAGCGTGAAAACTCCTGCCGCCAGCACGGCTGCCGACGTGGCCATCGTCCACGGTGCGGCAATCTTCAAACCGGACGCGCCATTCCGGCTCGACGGCGACTGCGCCAGGCTCACCGCGAAACGAAGATAGTACGCCGAGGCAATTCCAGAGTTGACCAGACCGATCAGCACCAGCCATGCAGCACCGCCCTGCATCGCCGTCGTGAACGAATAGAACTTGGCGAAAAATCCGCCGGTAAACGGAATCCCGATCAGCGAGATCAGGAAGAGCAGCATCAGGCCGCCTGACAGCGGCGACTGATAGAGGACGCCTCGATAATCCGCGATTGTCGATCTCTGCTCGTCATAGCCGGAAACCATCGTCATCAGCGCAAAGATCCCTACATTCATCGCAGCGTATGCGGCGGTGTAGAAACCGATTGCCGCCACCGGTTCGCTGCCGGTTCCCGCAAGCGCCGCCAGCAGATACCCGGCATGCGCAATCGATGAATAGGCCAGCATGCGTTTGACATTCTGCTGCCGAAGCGCAGCCAGGTTGCCCACCGTCATTGAAATCACTGCCACCACCCACATCAGCGGCATCCACAACGGATGCAGCAGCGGGAAAACCCCATAGAGCAGGCGAATGATGAGCGCGAAGGCAGCCACTTTCGGAGCCGTGCTCATCAGCGCCACCACAGGTGTCGGCGCGCCTTCATACACATCAGGTGTCCACACATGGAACGGCGCGGCTGAAACCTTGAACAACACGCCCACCATCATCAGCGCAAAGGCAGCCAGCACCAGCACATGCGAGCGTGCCGCCGGCAGCAGCGTGGCAATCTCCTGCACCTGCGTTGTGCCGGTTGCGCCAAATACCATCGCAATTCCGTAGAGCAGAAACGCCGTGGCAAACGACCCAAGCAGAAAATACTTGATCGCAGACTCAGGCCCTTTGCCCGTATTCTTGCGGTAACCCGCCAGCACATACGTCGCGATCGAGGAGATTTCCAAGGCAATGAAGACCACCAGAAGCTCGACGGCTGAGGTCAGCAGGCACATGCCCACCGCACCAAAGACCATCAGCGCAAAGTACTCTCCCATATGATGCTGGTCGGCAGGAAGTGTATCGATCGAAAGCAAAATCGCCACCAGCACAATGCCGCAGATCAGTACATGGAAAAAATTGGAAAAAGCATCCGTCTGAACTGTGCCGAAGAAGGCCGTTCCGGCGGGAAGCGTGTATTGCCAGAGGCTTGCGCCAAGGGCAGTTGTCACGCCCAGCGCCGCCAGCCATCCCAGGGGTCTTCGGCTGGAGCGCACCGACATCGAAGCGTCCATCAGCATCACCAGAACGCCGGTCAGGGTCAGAACTACTTCCGGAAGAATACGAAAGATATCGGGAGTCATCGACGCTCTCCCATGTCATTGAACTTCATCGTTCCGGACTCCGGCAGAATTGGCTTGCTGCCAATTGAGGGAACGGATTGGATTGCAGTCTGCAATGCAGACTGCATCCCATCCGTCCATATCTTTGGCTGGACGCCTATCGCCAGCATCAACACCGCCAGCACCGCCACCGTCAGCGTCTCGCCCCCATTTAGCTCTCGCACGGTCGCTCTATTTGCCTCCGTGGAAGCAGGGCCAAGAAAGATATTCTGAATCGCTCCCAGCATATATGCCGCGCTCAGAATCACGCCCACAGCCGCCAACGCCGCCCAGCTCCGGCTCACTCCATTGAACGTTCCGGACAGCACCAGAAACTCTCCCACAAAGCCGTTCAGCAGTGGCAGGCCAATCAGCGCCAGGCTGGCAATCACACACAGCGCCGCCAGTCGCGGAGCCTGGCTCGAAGCGCCTCCGAAATGCGTAAGCTGACTCGTCCGCGCCGAATCGTACAGCACGCCGAAGAGCAGGAAAAGCGCGGCTCCAATGATTCCTTCATTCACCGTCTGCAGCACCGCTCCGCTCATGCCCGCCAGAGTGAATCCGTATATTCCGAGAGTGCAGAAGCTGAGACTGCCCAGCGTCGCATACGCCAGTAGCTTCCAGAAATCCTTTTGCACCAGCGCCAGCAGCGCGCCATAGAGAATCCCGATCACCGCCAGCGCGACCATCCATGGTCCGGCCTCACGCGCCAGGGCAGGGAAGAGTTCCACGTGAAAACGAATCAGCGAATACAGGCCAAGTTTTCCTGCGACAATCATCGCAATCGCCACCGGAGCTTCTGAAAAGGTGTCGGCCAGCCACCCATGCAGACCCAGCACCGGAACCTTTACGGCAAAAGCGACCAGAAATGCGATCGATACCCAGGCAAGCTGCCATCCTGGCAAAGTTCCACCGGCAATCGCTGCCTTCAGACTCGCATAATCGAACGTTCCTGTATGCGCATAGAGCCACAGCAGCGCAACTAGCAGAGGCGCCGAGGGAATGAACGTGTACAGAAAGAACCGAATGGCGGCTTTGGTTGCGGAAGAATCCCCCGTATTCCGTCCAAACATCGCTGTCAGGATTGCGATCGGGATCAGAGAAAGCTCCCAGAATCCGTAATAGAGCATCAGATCGAGCGAGACGAAGACTCCCACCATAGCCGTCTGTTGCAGAAGGAATAGGGAGTAGAAGAGCTTGCTTTTTTGCTGAATCGACTTCCAGCTTGCCATCACACCCACCGGCGCCAGCAGTCCCACCAGCACGACCAGCCACAGCGACAGGCCATCGACGCCTACGTGATAGCGAATAGCCGGGTGACTGAGCCACGGCAGATTTTCTTCAAACTGAAATCCTGCTTGCTGGCCGACAAAATGAGCCGGAAGATGCAAGGTGCAGACAAACGTCAGCAGCGAATCCAGCAAGGCAATCCACGCAGGCAGTTTCCCCCGCTCCGGTAGCAGCAGAATCACTGCTGCGCCAGCAAGCGGTACAAGTAGTATCAAACTCAAAATCATACGATCCATGCTTTCACCGCACCGCCCAGCGAATGGAATCCGCAAATCCGTTCAAATGCAGAAGCGTTCCCGCCAGTACAAACAACAGAAGCGCGGCCGCTCCTGCTGCAAGCCACGCCGCGTACGAGCGCAGATTGCCTGACTGCCAGCGCCGCAGCAACTCGCCCGACAATCCAGTTACGCCCGCAAGCATCCACGCCGAGCCTCGCACCAGAATCAGCTCGCCGATCCATCCCAGGCCAAAGCGCGCAATCCACTCAATCGGTCGCACCACTGCGCCGACATAGATCTCATCCACCCAGTATTTGTGTTCCAGCACTCGGCGCGGACCCGCCAGACCCCCTGCTGTTTCGCCAGCGGCTTTGCCCTCGCGTCCAAAGAACAGATGCGCCAGATACCAGCCAGCAATCGCCACCAGAACCGCCAGCACGGAGAGGTATAACTCGAGGTGTCCGTCACTTCCGCTCGCCGCCTGCACCGCTCCAGTGGAAGGCGCGAGAAACGCCCCGAAGCGATCCATGCCAACCCATCCGCCGCTGATGGAAAGCATCGCCAGCAAAACCAGCGGCAGCAGCATGATCCAGGGACTTTCATGCGCGTGTCCGTGGTGCTCCTCCGCTCGCGATTTGCCCAGGAACGTCAAATACCACAGCCGGAACATGTAGAAACTTGTCAGCAGCGCCGTCACCAGACCGACCGTCCACAAAGCCTTGCCCGTAGAACCATGCTCGAATGCCGCCGCCAGAATGGCGTCTTTCGAAAAGAATCCGGCAAATGGAAAGAATCCGGCAATCGCAAGTACGGCCGAGGTCATCGTCCAGAAAGTCACCGGCATCTGCTTCCGCAGTCCGCCCATCTTTCTCAGATCCTGCTCGCCGCCCAGCCCGTGAATCACCGAACCGGCAGCAAGGAACAGCAGTGCCTTGAAGAACGCATGCGTCATCAGGTGAAAGACAGCCGCCGAATACGCCCCCACACCGCAGCCCAGAAACATATACCCCAGCTGCGAGATCGTCGAGTAGGCCAGAACGCGCTTGATATCCGTCTGCACGATGGCGACTGTCGCCGCAAAAAACGCCGTCGCGGTTCCCAGAATCGCAACCACCAGCAGCGCAGTCGGTGAAAGATCGAAGAGTGCGTGGGAGCGCGCGATCATATACACACCGGCCGTCACCATCGTCGCGGCGTGAATCAGCGCGGAGACTGGCGTCGGACCCTCCATAGCATCCGGAAGCCAGATGTAAAGCGGAATCTGCGCGCTCTTGCCGGTCGCGCCAAGCACCAGGCTAAGGCAGATCAGGGTCACCACTCCGGTCGACACTCCGGGATGAGATGCGAGCTGCGCAGTAATTCCGGAAATGCTCAGCGTGCCGAAGCTTCCCAGCAGCAGAAACATCGCAATCAGGAATCCGAAATCCCCGACGCGATTCACCACAAAGGCTTTCTTGCCCGCGTCGCCCGCTGACCGGCGATCCAGGTAGAAACCAATCAATAGGTACGACGCCAGTCCGACGCCTTCCCACCCGACAAACATCAGCAGATAGTTCCCCGCCAGCACCAGCACCGTCATGAAAAACAGGAACAGATTCAGATAGGCGAAATAACGCCAGTATCCCTGCTCATCTTTCATGTAACCGACTGAATAGAGATGAATCAGAAATCCAACACCGGTAACCACCAGCAGCATCACAAGTGAGAGTTGGTCCAGCACAAAGTTGAAGCCCACATGCAAGGCCCCGACGGCAATCCAGTCCGGAAAACTGTGCTCAACCACAGGCAGCGCCATACCGGCGTGCACCAGCCAGGCGTCGTGCGCCACAATCGCAAACGAAAGCAACGGAAACAGCAGCGCGATAAGCGAAACAATCGCCTTTGGAAGCTTGCTGCCCAACACTCCGTTGAGCAGAAAACCCGCAAAGGGAAGCAGCGCAATCAAAGGCAAAAACAGCATCGGCTCATTCATAGCTTCATCAGATCGATCTGGTCCACGGTCAGCGTGCCGCGCACGCGGAAGATTGAAATGATGATGGCCAGGCCAACCGCAGCTTCCGCAGCTGCAACCATCATCACAAAGAAGACGAATATCTGGCCCTTCACCGCGTGCCATTCATGGGCAAAGGTCACAAAGCTCAGGTTCACCGCGTTCAGCATCAGCTCGATCGACATGAATACCGTAATCAGACTTCGCTTGATCAGGAAGCCGATCACACCGAGCGTGAATAACCCCGCGCTCAACATTAGATACCAGGCAGCCGGAACCGTCATGTTCATACGTTCCCGTTATCCTTTCTGGCCAATGCAACAGCCCCCAGAATCGCAATCAGAATCAGTACAGAGGTCAGCTCAAACGGCAGCAGAAGCTCGTGAAAGAGCACCCTGCTCAGATCCTGAGTCGTCGTCACTCCGTCGCTCAGTGAGACCGTCCCGAAATGTTGTCCCGCTTTCAGAATCGTTGCCGCCAGCACGGCCAGAAGCACCACGACCGCAGGAAATCCTACCGTCTTCGCTGCACGACTGCCCCAGGTCTTTTCCTCGCGGCCTTCATTCAGCAGCATCACGACAAAGGTGAAGAGCACCATGATTGCGCCGGCGTAGACGATAATCTGCGCCATGGCCAGGAACTCCGCACCAAGCAGAAGATACAGAACCGCCAGCGAAGTCATCACCACGATCAGCGAAAGCGCGCTGTTGATCGGATGCTTCTGCAGAAGCAGATTGACGGCTCCGGCCAGTGCAAACAACGCGAAAATCAGAAACAATACCAGATGCATCCGTCATCCAATTTCTTCGTGCCCGGTTTCTTTCCGCTGCGGCCAGTGTGCACGACGCACTTGCCTGAAATTGTCCTGCATCCAATAACCCCGCGCAAATCGCAGAGTCTTCCCGATTGTAACTTAGAGCAACGCCAGCACCAGACTCGTTCCCACAATGTTCAGCATGGCTACGGGAAGCAGAAATTTCCACCCGAAAGACATCAACTGGTCATAGCGAAAACGCGGAAGGGTTCCACGCACCCAGATATAAAGAAAAATAAAGCAAAAGACCTTGGCCACGAACCAGAAGATCGGAGCCAGCGCATGCACGAAGATATTCTGCGGCGGAGCAATCAGATCGCCCAAAGGACTTGTCCATCCTCCAAAAAACAGCAGCGTCGCCACGCATCCCACCGTAATCATATTGCCGTATTCGGCCATGAAGAACATGGCGAACTTCATCGAGCTGTATTCCGTGTGATAGCCGCCAGTCAGCTCCGTCTCCGCCTCCGGCAGGTCGAAGGGCGCGCGATTCGTCTCCGCGTACGCGGCCATCAGATACACCAGAAATGCAATGATCTGGCCGCCGCCAAAAACATTCCAGGAAGCGATGCCATGCACCGACTGCACTTTCACAATCTCCGTCAAC
>JAJZDO010000754.1 GCA_021805955.1 Acidobacteriota bacterium | reverse complement strand
ACCATCAGAAACTGACGGCCCCGTGAAGTCAATAGCGGATCCTTCCGCCAAGGTCCATTTTTTGGGGAAATATCGGTTCGCTGCGTTGCTGCTTTTGTTTTCGCTGGCCGCAGGGCTGCAGGCCCAAGCGGCCCACGCTCCGCCCACTGCATCTGCGAATACGAACCCGACCCGACCCGAAGCGACCATACCGGTCGGTCCGCAGGGCTATTTGCCTCCCGGAGACCTGCCGGCGTTCAGCTATTACGCGCTGGTCGAACTGCATTTCCTCGATGCCGACCACCTCATGTTTGTTTTTAATGTTCCGGCCCTGCTCAAGCGCGATGACAATTGTCCAACCTCCGAATCGCAGCGTATGGTACGCGCCCTTGTGCTGCAGCTTCCATCCGGGCAGGTGCAGAAACGGGCGGACTGGGAGTTGTACGATTTCTCGGATTTTCTTTGGAAGCTAGGCGATGGCAAGCTACTGTTGCGTCGATGCAACCGGCTGGAAAGCGTCGGCGCAGACCTGCAGCCGCAGCCATTGATCGAGGGTACCGGCACGATCGAAGATGTGAGCTTTTCTCCCGACCACTCCATTGTTGTCGTTCAGGAAAAAGCTGCGCCTAGCGCTGACGATAAAAGCAGCGGTGCCTTCCCTTCGATTCTGGCAGAGGGGACAGTGGCGCAGCGAACGAAAGTCGACTTCATCCGGCTCCATCCCCCGCAGATGATCGCACACGCAGAAATTCCCGTGCCCAGCGATATCCCAGTCACATCCAAGGGAATCCTCGAGGTATTGACCGCACCCAACAATCAATGGGTGGTAAACATGCAGTTGTTCCATGGGACCCAGCAGCAGGTTGGCACCATCCATTCTGTTTGCGTCCCAGGGATACGCTCTATAACGGACAACGTGTTGCTGGCGACGACCTGTCCCAAGGAAGATGAGAAGGTGTTCCAGGGCTACAATATTCAGGGCGCTCTACTCTGGGAGATTCCACGTCCGCCGGATCAGTATCTTCCCGAACTCATTGCGATTCCGAAGGGTGCGCACTTTGCCATCGAGTCCTTACATCTGAAACGTCCCCGTGCCGCACTGGATCCGCTCACAAAGGACGATGTCGAGGGCGAAGACATCGATATCTACGACACCCTTTCCGGCGTTCGAATCGCGACCTTTCAGACCACGCCCGTCTATACCGGGGGGGATAACGTAGCTTTTTCTCCGGACGGCACGCGCATGGCGGTCTTGCACGACAGCGCCATTGAGATCTACGATTTGGCCAATCTTGAAAAAGCGCAGCAGGGCGCACCCCGCTGATCGGTCGTCACAACAGGCACCGCTTCCCTGAATACCGATTTTTTTCTCGCCCTCAAGCACGACCTGTGCTACGCTGCGCCCACAGACTATGAATGACCAGACGATGATCCCTAACCCTTCTCAGCCGAACGTCTACGGCCCCATCACTGCCGGGCAGATGTTCGAGCGGACCTTTCGATTGTTGCGCGAAAATTTCAAGCTCTTTTTCGGGATTGTGCTGGTCCTGATCGGCGTGGAAATTGTTTTTGGTGGCATCATGGCCGGGGTTTTAGGCGGTAGCGCATTCTTGTTGGGCGGTTCCGCCGTTGGGCCGGCCTCGCTCGGGCGAATCCTCTTTCTGATGCCGGTCGTGTTTGTCGCCGGAATCTTGCTGGTTATCCTGATCCAGATTATCCAGGGTGCGTTGTTTATCGCCACCAGGGCCAAACTGGCAGACACACAGATCACGGTGGGCGACGCATGCAAACTGGCTGCCGATCAAGTTGGCAGGCTCATAGGAATTTCATTGCTGATCGTCCTTCGAGTGATCGGCTACGTGTTGCTGTTTGTCCTCGCCTTTGGGATATTGGCGGGGGTGATCGGCGCGTTTGGGGGGCTGATGCACGTCGCGGCAGGCAACCCCTTCAGCCGGGGCCTTCTTCCCAGCGCCGGAGTCATTGCTTTTATCCTGCTGTTTCTGGTGGCGGGCCTGTTTGCCTATCTGCTGTTTTGGCTATGGCTCGCCTCACGCTATGCCCTGTCGATTCCGGCAGCACTCGCGGAGAATCTTTCCGTGACTGAATCCATTCGCCGATCCATTCACTTGAGCCACGGAAGCCGGGGAAGGCTCTACGCGCTGTTCCTGGCGATTGTTGTTGCCGACCTGGCAATTGCCGCAGTGACGGTTCCATTCCAACTGATACTTGGACACGGGGCTTACGGGAATCATGGCATCGCGTTTGGGGCCATCGCCTTGTTGCTGGCGGGATTCAGAATTTTGACCAGCGCCTTCATCGTGGCGATTATGGGCATCGCCACCGCTCTGTGCTATTACGATCTGCGGGTACGCAAGGAAGGATTTGGGGTTGTGACGCCACCGCCGCCAACGGCGTTGCCCATTGCACCTGCCGAGCCGCTGCCGCCGGATGAGCCGACTGCAGATTTGCCGATTTCCTGATCGTCGACTTCTTGAATCGAGCGACGCAGTGCGCCATTCCGTGGCTCAGGCCTTCATCAGACCGGTATAGATCGCCATTCCCGCGACGGCATCGATGTGCTCCGCGTCCAACTCGTCAATCTCGCTTTGTGAGCGAATGCCGCCGGCCACAATCAATTGCCGCCGGGTCTGCTTGCGAAGGTGGCGCGCAACCTCCATGGGAAATCCAGACATCGTGCCTTCGGTGTCCACATGCGTATAAAGGAAGGCGCCGCAGAACGGCTCCAGGTGCTGCATCGCGTCCTGCGGTCGCAGTTCGATCCTTTCCCTCCACCCGCGCACGGCAACTTTGCTGTCTTTCGTGTCCACGCTGAACACCAGCCGGTCCACGCCCAGAGAAAAGGCAAGTTCCTCAGCAAACTGGGTGCGCACAAGGTTGATAACGGCAGTCGAAGTACCGCCATCGGTCAGCTCCGAAGCGGCAACTCCATGAAACAGGGAAGAACCGAAGATCACACGCTGTGTACCCATGTCCAACAGGATTTTCGCCTCCGCACTGCTGCGAATGCCCCCGCCCACCTGGCAGGGCAGGCGACGGACGATGGATTCAATCAGACGACGATTGTCCCCCTGTCGTTTCGCAGCGTCCAGGTCAATCAATTGCACCAGGGGATAGTCCGCAAAGCGTTCGATCCAATATTCCAGATCGTCGAATCCAAGCGCAAGGTCCTCCCCATGCACTAACTGCACAACACGGCCTCCCATCAAATCGATGGATGGGATCAGCATGACAACCTCAAATACATGTTCATCCTTCTAGTGTATGGGAATCGATCAACAGGGCAGACGCATCGGCAGTCCAAACGCAGCCAATTCTTCTTTCAACGTCCTGGCATCCGCAATTCCAAAGTGGAAGATGCTGGCCGCCAGCGCTGCATCGGCACCTCCACGCGTAAATACGTCGGAGAAATGCCCCACATTCCCCGCGCCTCCGGAGGCAATCACTGGAATCTGGACTGCCGCGCTGACCGCGGCTGTCAATTCGCAGTCGAAACCGCTGCGCGTTCCGTCAGAGTCCATGGAGGTGAGCAAAATTTCTCCCGCGCCGCGAACTTCTGCCTGCCTGGCCCATTCGATGACACCCAAACCCGTGTTCTTTCGGCCACCGCTCGAGTAGACCTGCGCCGCTTCCGTGCTGCCGGAATTTCGTCGACCGTCGATCGCCACCACCACAGCCTGCTCGCCGAAACGCGCTCCAATTTCGGTGATAAGTTCTGGTCGCGACAGCGCGGCGGAGTTGACGCTTACCTTGTCTGCGCCCGCATCAAATACCTGCATCGCATCCTCAAGAGACCGGATACCGCCGCCCACTGTCAGAGGGATAAAGATTTGGTCGGCTGCCCTCCGTACAGCATCCAGAAGCAGCGCACGCTTCTCGTGGGTCGCCGTGATGTCGAGAAAAACAATTTCGTCCGCGCCGCCTGCGGCGTGGCGCATCGCCAGTGCTGCCGGATCGCCCGCGTCGATCAAGTCCACGAATTGAACGCCTTTAACCACACGTCCTGCGGAAACATCCAGGCAGGCAATGATGCGGCGCGTCAGCATGAGGAAACCTTCATGAAATTCTCTAAAATTTTCAATCCAATGTTGCCGGATTTTTCAGGATGAAACTGTACGGCCATCCAATTGTCCCTTTCGATGACCGCAGAAAACGCGCCGCCATAATTTGTAACAGCGGTGGTTGCATTTATTAGAGGGGCCCGGTACGAGTGAGTGAAATACACATACGGTGAAGCAGGCAGACCTGCCAATAATCGAGATTCTCCAAGCGGTTCAAGCGAATTCCAGCCTACGTGAGGGGACTTGATGCCTGCCGGGAAGCGCTCGCAAACTTCAGGAAATACGCCCAGGCCAGGTGTATCTGGCGCCTCCGTGCTGCCTGCAAATAACCATTGCAGCCCTACGCAGATGCCCAGGAACGGAACTCCCTCGGCTACGCACTCGCGTAAGGCATCCCCGATTCCGCTGGTCGTCAAGCGCTCGGTCGAAGCAAAGTGCCCAACTCCTGGCAATACAATTCGCGCTGCACTCTTCAGATCTTCTGGCTGCTGGGTGACCAGCAGGTCTGCACCGACCGCACGAAGAGACTTGCAGGCCGAATTCAGATTTCCCGTCTGGTAATCGATGACAACTGTTTTGCTAGGATTCATGCAGCAGACTCCATTACAGCAGCCCCTTCGTACTGGGCAACATCGTCCGCAACTGTAGATCGCGTGAGCAGGCAAAGCGCAACGCGCGTGCGAATGCCTTAAACAACGCCTCAATTTTGTGATGATTGGAGCGGCCGTATAAAACCTTCAGATGGACATTCGCGCGCAAGCCCCGGGCGAAACCCTCAAAAAAATCCGGCAGTAACTCGGTTTGCAGATCGCCGACAATTCGCATGCGTACTTTTGTGTCGATCACGTAGGAGGCTCGCCCGCTCAGGTCAACGGCGGCGGCGGCCAGCGTCTCATCCATTGGCATCAGAAAATAGCCGGCACGAAGGATCCCTTTCTTATCTCCTAGAGCCTGAAAAAATGCCTCGCCCAGAGCGATGCCGATATCCTCGACCGTGTGATGCTGGTCGACATCCAGATCGCCCTTGCAGACAAGCTCCAGATCGAACCCTCCGTGACGCGCGAACAATTCCAGCATGTGGTCCAGAAATCGGATTCCAGTATCGACCTTGTAATGACCTTGGCCCTCGATCGTCAGCTTCAAGTCGATTTGCGTTTCCGTTGTATGTCGTCGCAGTGTCGCACTGCGCCGTGCTAGCTTTCGGGTTGCCATTGAATCTCCTTCAACGCATTCGCCAATGCAATCATTCCGCAGTTGGTCTGCTCTAAAGTTCCCAATGTAATGCGGACGCAGCCGTCACAGCCTGGATCGCTGCTGCGATCGCGTACCAGCACGCCCTGCCGTCGCATCGCGTCGACGAACGCCTTGTGCTTGCTGCCGATGTTCATCAGGATAAAGTTGGCGTGGCTCGGCCAATAGGGAACGCGGAGTTGCGTCAGTGTGCTCTCCGTAGCGGCACGGCTCTGCAGCACCTGCTCGGCGTACCAGGAAATATAGGCTTCGTCCGCAAGAGCTTCCGGCAGGCATTCGAGGGCAATTGAGTTCACATTGTACGGAGAACTGACCTTGCGCACGAATCTCATGGCATCTGGATGGCCGACAAGAAGTCCGATCCGAAGCCCGGCCAGACCGTATGCCTTGGAGAATGTGCGGGCCACGAATAGATTTGGCACAGTCTTAGTTACAGATAAAACCGACTCCCCATAGAAATGGTAGTAGGCCTCGTCAACCAGCAATGCAGCCTGGGGAGCCGCAGCGGCAAGCTCCAGTAAAAAAGAGGTCTCTACAACCGCGCCTGTAGGATTGTTCGGCGACGCGAGCATAATGACCCGGGTCGATGGCTGGATGGCTCTTTGTACCTGCTGATACGGAAACTGCAGCGTACTGTCTGCCTGAACCTCGCGAACCTGCGCGCCTGTCGCTTCCGCGTATAACGCATACATGGAAAATGTCGGCGTCACAATCACGACTTCATCCTTCGGCTCGAGATATGTCTCGCACAGCAGATGGATGGCTTCATCGACGCCGTTGGTCAGCAGAACCGCTTCGTCGTCCACGTTGAAGTGTTTCGCGACGATCCGCTCGACGTGATGCCGTTCAGGGTACTTGGTCAGCGTCTCCGCCGCAATCCGCTGCAACACTGCCTGGACGCGCGGCGAAGGTGCAAATGTATTTTCGTTGAAGTCAAGCCGTAGCCCCTCCCGCCCAGCCAGTGGCGGATGGTATTCATGCATGCGTTCGACAGCCTCACGGGGGCGAAGTTGTTGCACAACGGACGTCGCAGGATCGAGATTCATCGCGCATTTCTCCTGTTATGGCGACTGGCATCACGAATACGAACGGAGGCGGCGTGCCCAAGCAGTCCCTCGGCTGTCGCCAGCCGTTCCGCGTGAGGGCCATGCTCTGCGAGTCCTGCCGCCGTGTATTCCTGTGTCGTCACCAGACGAAGGAAGTCGTAGACGCTCAAACCGCCGCGCACACGCGCCAATCGGCCAGTTGGCAGCACATGATTTGGGCCCGAAACGTAGTCGCCCATACTTTGGGGTGTGTTGGGGCCAACGAAAATCGATCCGGCGTGACGCACCCAGGGCAGATCGTCACGCTCGTCGATAGTCAAATGTTCCGCAGCCAGCCTATTTGTAACTGATTCAGTTTCTTTACCGTCTTTTGTGAGGAAAATGAAACCATTCTTAGCAATGGCCTGGCTGGCAATCTTGTTCGAGGCGGATTGCGTCTGCACTTCTTTTGCAGTTTCTCGCGCCAATTCCGGATTGCTGGTCACCAAAATGGCGAGCGTTTCAGGGTCGTGCTCGGCCTGCGCAACAAGATCGGCGGCGATCCATTGCGGGTTCCCATTGTCGCTTGCCACAACGATTTCGGTGGGCCCCGCCAACATGTCAATGCCGCAATCGAATGCAACCAGCTTCTTGGCCGTGGTGACGTAGAGATTGCCCGGGCCGACAATCTTATCCACTCGTGGAATGCTGACGGTACCGTAGGCAAGCGCGGCAATGGCTTGCGCTCCGCCAATGCGATAGAACTCCTCGACACCAGCTAAGTGCGCGGCCGCGAGCGTCTCTCGGGCTGGACGCGGAGAGACGACGACGATCCGTTTCACCCCGGCGACTTGCGCGGGCACCACGGTCATCAACAAGGTTGAGGGTAGCGGATAGCGACCGCCGGGAACGTAGCAGCCGACGGACTCAAGCGGCAAAGCACGCTGACCCAACTGCACGCCCGATAATTTTCTCGTCCACTCCTTTGGCATTTGCCAACGCGCAAAGCGCCGGATATTTCCTGCCGCTGCCTGCAACGATTTCCGCAATTCTTTGGGAGTTTGGTCCCACGCGGCAGCCATCTCTTCCTGGGTCACCCGCATGTCTGCCGAAGATGCCAGTCCATCCAGCCGTTCCGCATAGTGGCGC
>JAJZDO010000260.1 GCA_021805955.1 Acidobacteriota bacterium | reverse complement strand
TCCTCTCCCTCATTAGAAAAGATCGTTTACACAAAATGATTTACACCCTCCGGGATTTTCCTGAGCCGATTTTGACCGACCAATGTGGAACTATGTCTTGAAGCGACGCTGGAGAGGTTGACCAGCGACCGGAGACGGCGGCCGTTGCAGCCTGTTCGCAGGCCAGATGCGCCGCATAAACTCCTGCCGGCAATCCAAATCCCCCCGCCGCAACCCCTTCCAAACCTTATCGACGGATTATGGTCGCCTGCGCCGCAGTTGCTGCAACAGCACTGCTCGGACGTGCAGGCAATGACTTTCTCTACGCGCGGCAACTTGGCGGGCAATGTCTGGCGGCTTGGATGTTTGCGTTTCTTCTTGTCCGTTGCGGGCGGCAACGCTTCGCGTTCGCTCTCGGCGGCCACTTCCTGGCTGCTGACGCCGGGTTCCAACTCCAGCAACTCCAGTTGCAGATTGCTCAGACTCTCGCTGCCCGGACCGTACTTGGCGATGCGCTCGAAACGCAGCCGCTCTTCCAGCACCTGGATCTTCAACTTTGCATACTGCAGCTTCTACTCTGTCGTACTTAGCTTCTGCTTCAGTTGTTCGATGAATTCGTCGGGAAAATGCTCTATCCCCGCAAGAATATTCCGCGGACCATGAAGAAAAAAAATCTGTTCCGGTGGGGCAGAGCGGAGAAAGAAGATCGCACAGAAAAGCAATCAGACCAGGAACGAATGGTCTGATTGCTGCTTTTCTGCTGAGTGTCTGTTTTCAGTTCTTTGCCTTACACTCCGCGACCTGTCCGTTGATGGTAATTGTGGCTTCGCTGTAAGGCCCACAGGAAACTTTGTTCGGTAATGCATCGGTGATATTGATGCTTACCGGACAACTTGCTGGGCTATTGGGAACTCCGTTGACCTGCTGTGTAGGATCGCAGCCGCCGTCTCCGGAGAAGAAGGTCAGATGCGGCGATCCGTTCCATGTGTTGTGTCCTACCGTGATATCGCTGAAACCATCCCATGCGCCGTACATCCAGTAGTCGGTGCTGGTCACAGTATTGCCAGTGATGGAAATCCCATTGCCGAATGAATCGTCGAGCTGGAAGCCGGAGTCAAGCACACCACTTTGACCCGCATTCGTGGTCGTAATCGTGTTTCCAGTAATGTTGATACCACTTGCATTCGCGGGGATGTAGATCAGGTCTAATCCCAGCGCATAACAGGCATTGGCAGTCACCGTAATGGTGTTGCCGCTGACCGTGTCGTTCGTCATTGCCCCAGGCTGGTTTGGCAATGGCATCGTCTCCACGCGTACGCCGTATGCGCCGCCGCCTTCGCAGCCGGGCTGTCCATTAGTACCGTACTCCATGTTCTGCGGCAACTCGGTCACGTCGATCGTATTGTTCTCGACCGTCACGTACGAAGCATCGACGTTGATGCCGCGTCCGCTCTTGGGGTGACAGTTGTTTCCTGTGGCCGTGGAATGGTCCGCGCTGAGATCCACACACCAGTCGTTCGAGTAATTCGCATTCATGGCTAGATCATTATTCGTGATTGTGGAGTATTGATCGACGGTGCGGATGCCTCCCTGCGGACCTCCGATAAGCTTATTGCCGGAGATGGTATCGCCGGAGGTCACAGGATTGTTTTCCTGCCCGCTGATGAAGATCGCCTGCCCCTGGAACGCGGAGCGCGCCGACAGGTAGCCCTGGCCCGGGAACTGGATGTTGGTTACGTTGTCGTAGATCGTATTGTTTTCGATCTTCGCGCCGGTGGGCAGATAGGAGGAGTAGTAGAAGTGCGCCCCCTGGTTCTGGAAGGTTGCGGTGACGTCGTGGATGTAGGGTGCCGACGTGAACGTCCCTTGACCGAATACAAACACACTGCTGAACGGAGCCGCGTTGGGTGACTGCACGATCGTGCCGCCATAGACTTCTAAGCCGCTGTGCGAGGAGGAACTAGCATAGCTTGTCCCTGTATAGTTTGGAGTTCCCGTCCACCACGAATCATGCCCTTCAATGGCGGGTGTCGGAGTGGAACCGCCGCCAGTTCCATAGGTGATGGTGTGGCCGTTCAGGTTCAGCGTAATGTTGTTGGCGTCAATACCGAAACAGGTTCCCGCACTCGACACGTCATTCGCCAGATAGTAAGTACCGGACTTTGTAATGTCCTGGCAGGCAGATAGCGCCGTACCCGTAGCGGAACCCGTGGGCGCGGGTGTTGGTGTCGATGTTGGTGTCGATGTTGGTGTCGGTGTCGATGTTGGCGTCGGTGTCGATGTTGGTGTCGGTGTCGGTGTCGATGTTGGCGTCGGTGTCGGTGTCGATGTTGGCGTCGGTGTCGATGTTGGTGTTGGTGTTGGCGTTGGCGTCGGTGTTGGTGTCGGCGTCGATGTCGGTGTCGATGTCGGTGTCGGCGTGGGCGAAGTCGCGGGAGCCGCCACCGTCAGCGTCAGCGCTCCGGTAACATTGCTCTTCAATGAATCCGACACAATAACACTGAATGTATACGTGCCGGCGGCCGGCGGCGTACCGGTTACATCTCCAGTGGAACTGACCGAGAATCCCGGCGGCAAGGAAGACTGTCCGAAGCTCCAGTTGTATGGGGGTTGGCCTCCGTTGGCTACCAGATTGACGCTGTAGCTGGAACCGGCCGTCGCTGATGGGATGCTGTTCGTTACCAGGCTGAGCGGCGGATAACAATTCGTGGGGGCTCCGCCCGCAAGTGAGCTTGTTGCGGCCGCACTGACGACAAACGCCAGAGCCGCGAGGGGGAGAAACAATTTGCGCAACATTCAGACTCCATTCTGAAAAACTTCCTGCGAATGTTCGGAACCTGTCTCGTCGACAGATCGCGAACCGGTAGATAACCATCAAATTTGGCGGCCATATGAGGAAGCCAGCACCAAACTGATAAGACTGCAATCATGCAGGCAGGAAAACAGAATTACAGTAGAAGGCCGTCCAGCCTATCCCATTCGCGGCACGAAAGACGTCCAAAGTAACGCCTTGAACCCGGACAGGAAAAATGGTGGAGGGGCGGAACCGCAGGGGGTTTCCCTCGTTCACAATCACCCACAGCTATGAATGTTTGATCTAGGGAGAATGATAATAGAAAACGGCGGCGTTTGCCTACGCCTGCCAGTGGATTCTTAGGCAGGGGGCACTTCTATAGGAACCTCTTTGCGCAATGCCGGGAGTAAGGCAGGAGACCATTTCTGCTCGATTGTCAGTGGTGCGGCCGCCCCCAGATGGCTGGGCTCTGTTTCTGTAACTTGTTGCTGCATCATGGGTAACAGGCTAATGGAAGCGGCCATCCCCCCCACCAGGAACCACGTGCTTCGATAGAGAACATGGGCAGCATATCCACTGAACAGCAGTTGACAAAACATGATGCTGAACAAGCTGGGAAGTATCTGCAGGAAGTTCGATGCTTGATGTTCGGCCAGTTCCTTTCGCAGCCGAAAATTCAGCCGAAAAACGCAGATCAGATAGCCGCCAAAGGTAATCACACCCACCAGTCCCATTTCACCGAGCGTCTGAAAATAAAGGGAATGCGCATTTAGCCAATACTTGCGGCCCGAACCCGGCCAGAATTTTTCGCCATTCGCAACTGCATAATTGCCGGGACCGACCCCTGTGACGGGGTTACTCTCGAACATGGCAATCCCGCCCTGCCAAGTCGATTTGCGTTCTTGGTAGGATTCATCGTCTTTCAGGTCATTTACGGTTTCATACCGGGCTTTGTACTGTTGCGGAATCACCATCCACACCACTGGACTGAGAGCGATCACCACCGGGAGAAAAATGAGATTTTTTGGATTTCGCACCAGAAGAAGAAAGACGAGAAAAACGATCCCTATCGCGGCTGTGCGGGATCCAGTATCCACGATCGTCACGACAGCCAGAGCAATCGATGCGAGACCAGTCAAACGCATCCAGACTGGATTGGAGCGAACCATCAGCGCCACCGAGAACGGAATCGCAGTCAGCAGCGTAGTCGCCATGCTATTCGGGTCACCGGCTGAACTGGTAATGCCGATGGCGCGCTCGATATTCATTCTGACGATGAAGACACCATGTGCATAGTTCCATAACGCGCTTCCGCCCAGCCAGTCCACCAGCAGCACGTACGTCAGGATGAACCAGCGTATCCGCGATTCCGTGGTCAGAAGAGCAGTTGCGAATAGGATGTACACGACAATTTCTAAAAAGGAAACACATTCTGCCGCCGAATTGGCCCGCCAGAATGCCAACGGGATACACAAGATCATCCCACCGTAGAAGGCCAAGAACCAGCGGGTCGGAGCAGGAAAACGCAATTTCTGCCCGTGGATGAAGAACGCCACCAGCAGCAGCCCGGCCACGACACGTTCCAGGTGCAGAGGCGCCAACTGTGGATAGAGCTCGCCGGGCTGCAATTCCATCACGATCAGGAGCGCGAGCAGTCCAATGTAGGGTCGTGTCAACCCCACCATCGCCAGAACAAAAATCACGAAAGCAACAACCAGTTCCATCTGTTACCCGCCTCACGCATCCCACGGTGTACATGACATTCACCTGCACGCGTCGTGCCATCCATTACCTTCCCGGCCGAATGCCATCGCGGCAGCTCGTCTGCGGAAAAACACCGCCCACTGCCCTCCCTGGCCCGAAACGCAACGTTCTCCAGCCAGGGAATTTCCTGCCCCGCAGAAGGAAATGTTCCTCCTCCGCCCTCCACAGTGCAAATGTTTGCACATTTGCCGCGTCCATGCCCCTCGTCTTCGTCTCCTGGCCGGAAATCAGGCGGTTTCCCCTCCCCTCGGCTTTGGCCAGCCACATGCATCGTACAGGGTGACATCTGTACCTTCACTCCTCGACTGGGAGCTTCACTGCTGTGGTATCCACTGTTCCAAAGCTAGAACATCGCAAGCATTTTTCTCTCAAAAAGCTCGTCCGAGGTTCCGGCAGCCGTGTGCTCCGAATGGTGAGCCTGGCCATCATCGGCTTCTTCATCATGCCGTTCACCGTCCACAGGCTGGGGGCCGAACAATACGGCATCTGGGCCATTGCGATGACGTTCATCGGCTACTACAGCTTCCTCGATCTCGGCCTGTCCGGCGCCATTTTCACCCACATGGCCTATGCCTTCGGGCGCGAGGACCATGAAGAAGCGCGCAACATCTACGGCGCTGCCTTGCTCATTTTTGGAGCGGTGGCCCTGGTCCTCCTGGCTGTCACCATCGCGCTTGCCGCGGGCGTCTATTTCCTGCACTACTCGCATAGCCGTGAACTGGCCATCGTTCTTCTCATCGTCGGCCTCAGTACGGCATCCAGCTTCGGGATGCGGGTTCCCTTCGGAACCCTGAATGCCGGCCAGCATTTCGACGTCACCGCATGGGTCCTGATTCTCTCCGGCGTCTTGCGCGCCCTTGGAACCGTCCTTGTGCTCAACGCGCACTACGGCGTCGTTGCCCTGGCCTGGCTCAGCGTCTTTACCGCGATTCCAGCCAATGCCATCGTCATATGGAGGATCCATCGCGAGTTTCCGTTCCTCAAGATTTTTGCCTGGCCGCGTTGGAAACGAAGCACGGCGCGGAAACTCTTCAGCTTCGGCGGGCCCGTACTCATCGGGCAAATTGCCGACCGCATCCGCTTCCAGACCGACACGCTGACGGTCTCATTCTTTGTCGGCCTGACGGCGGTCACCCACTACAGCATCGGCACCACGTTGGTGATGTATTACATGGACGGAATCGACTCCATCATAGGCGTGCTGATGCCCGTCCTCAGTATGCAGAAAAGTGTCAGCGATCATGGCGGGTTTGAGCGCAGCTTCTTCTCTGGAACTCGCGTGGCCCTGGTCAGCTCCGCCTTTATTCTCTTCGGCATGATCGCCTGGTCCCGGGATTTCGTTACCCTCTGGATGGGTGCCGCATTCACCGACGTCTACCGGGTCATCGTCATTCTTTCCGTCGCGGTCTTCCTGGAGACTTCGCAGGCCACCTCCGTCAATGCTCTCTATGCCAGCCTGCACCAGAAAGCCTATGCCGCCCTCAATATCAGCGAGGCGCTCGCCAACCTCGTTCTCAGCCTCCTCCTGGCACGGCCGTTTGGAATGCTGGGCGTCGCCATCGGCACGCTGATTCCCAGCATCGTTTTTCGCGGGATCATTCAGCCCATCGTCGTCGAACGTCTTCTCCACATCAGCGTGCGCGCCACTGCTCTCGTCTATCTGCGTACCGGCCTCCGCTGCGCCGCATGTCTGGTCCTGCCCCTGCTGATCACGCGCTTCTGGCTGCGTCCGACCTATCCTCACCTGCTATTTGTCGCCATTCTCTCCGCCGTAGTCTATGTACTGCCCGTATGGTGGCTGGAATTCGATTTGGTCGGCGCCGATCGGGTGATGGGTCCAATCCGCTCCGCCAGCCGCCTTCTCTTCGCCCGCTAGATCGCACGCGCAGCCACCCTGGCCCGAAGCCATGGCCGCACATGCTTTGTCCCTCAAGAAAACTGTTCCATCGACGCGGAAACACGCCGCGCTCTCCGGTTCCGTCCGGAAAAAATGCAGACCCTCGCGCCGATTGTGATACAGTTCGGCATCATGCTCGATCGTCGCCGATTTCTTGCCGTATGTTCGCAGTTTGGCTTTGCCTCGACACTGCTGCCGGGAACTCTCTACGCAATCGCCGCGCAGGCCCAGACCACGCCAGGCCAGGCTGCGCCCGCCGCCTCCGCCCCGCCCAAGATCACGCCCGAGATGGTCGAACAAGCCGCCGAGCTTGCCGGCGTTCCCATCGCGCCCGATCAAATTCCCATGATGCTCGATGCGCTCAACCAGCAGCGCGACAGTTATCCGCCCATCCGCGCGCTCCATCTGCCCAACAGCATCCCCCCCGCCTACGTATTCGATCCGCTTCCTCCTGACGCGACCGTCAATACCCAGCGAGAAGCGCCCATGTATGGCAATCCCCCCAGCGTCGGAAAAGCTCCCACCAACCTCGACGAGCTGGCGTTCGCCACCATCCCACGCCTTGCCGAATACGTACGGACCGGAAAAGTGACGTCCGTCGCATTAACGGAAATGTATATCGATCGTATTCGTCGCTTCGATCCAGAATTGCACTTCCTCGTCACGCTGACAGAAGAACGCGCTATGGCCCAGGCCAGGGCCGCCGACGCCGAGATTGCCGCTGGAAAATACCGCGGCCCGCTGCATGGCCTTCCGTGGGGCGCGAAGGACTTGCTCGCCGTGAAAGGCTATCCCACCACCTGGGGCGCGGGAGGTTTCGAGCACCAAATGATCGACCAAGATGCCACCGTCGTCCAGCGCCTCGATGCCGCCGGCGCCGTCCTGATCGCGAAGTTGAGCCTGGGCGCTCTGGCCATGGGAGATAAGTGGTTCGGTGGCCAAACCCTCAATCCATGGAACCGTCATCAGGGTTCCAGCGGATCTTCCGCCGGCCCGGCGTCGGCAACCGCCGCCGGATGCGTCGTCTTTTCCATTGGCTCGGAAACTCTCGGCTCCATCTCCTCGCA
>JAJZDO010000013.1 GCA_021805955.1 Acidobacteriota bacterium | reverse complement strand
CATCATTGCGCAATTGGTTTGGGACACATTGCCGGAACACTCGAAAAGCTTGCCTCACTTGCGGGACTTGGTTTCAAGCGCGTTTGCTGAGCATGACCTGCAGTCGGACACTATCGCTCCGCGCTGCCGCTGCTGCAAAAGTGTTTTCAACTCACTTCTCATCGACAGTTGAATCGCCTCTGCGGTCTGCAACTCATGCGCGTGCAGCAGGGACTGGAGAAAGACGATGAGGCAGTGCAGACCGCGCTCACGCTCAACCGAATATATTCAAACGATCCGGATGTGCTTTACCACTCGGGGCGGGTTTTTGGCAGTTATGCCTACGAAGTCATGGAGCGCCTCCATAACGAGGCTCCCAACTCCGTATGGATGCTGTTGGCACAGGGCGAGGCCAACGAGGCTGCGAAGAACTTCAGCGCCGCAATTGTCGCCTACCAACATGTTCTTGAGCTTGATCCAAAGCGAATCGGAATTCATTATCGGCTGGGCAGAATGTATCTGGCTCGATCCCACGAGACGGACAAAGTTGAGAACCGACAATTGGCAATTCAGGAGTTTGAGAAGGAACTGGCGCTGGACCTTACAGATGGCAACGCCCAATACGAAATTGCCAATCTGAATGCGCAGACTGGCAATCTGAAGGAAGCTCGAGAAGAGTATCAATCGCTGGTTGAAATGATTCCCAACTTTGAGCAGGCGCTCGTCGGACTCGGAGGCCTGGAAGTTGAGGCTGGGCAATTCCGACAAGCACTGGATCCTTTGGAACGAGCAACCAAACTAAACCCGGAGGATGAAGTCGCATGGTATCGACTTTTCGTGGCGCGCAGAGACTGCGGCAATGAATCGGGAGCGCGCGCAGCCATGGATACCTATCGCAAGCTGCATTCTGCAGCAGCTTCCGGCACCGGGCTGCAAGGCTCCAAAAGCGGCGTCACTCCACAGACGCTCGACAAAAGTGCGCCACAGTGACGGCAGGATTGAACCGAGTCTGTTTCGCCTCAGGCATGTGCGTGCAGGTCATGCTCAGCAAACGCGCTTGAAACCAAGTCCCGCAAGTGAGGCAAGCTTTTCGAGTGTTCCGGCAATGTGTCCCAAACCAATTGCGCAATGATGTGCCGCGGCCTCCGCGTTCCACCGTTGAACAAACTCGCGCGCGCCGAGAGGAAACCGATAGCGGCTATTTGTGTTGCCAATCTCAAGAATCGGACCAGCAACACTTTCACCTTCGGCCACAACAAGTTTGTAGCCATGCGCGTCATCTTCTGCAACAGAGAGAAGCGTGACGTGCCCATATCGAACAGACATCTCCACCGAGAGACCGCAGCCCACCTTGCCGTGATACACACTCAATGGACGGACTCGCACTGGCCCTGCCGCAATCGCCACGTGCCCTGGACCATCGTGCCCCATCAGCACAATGTCGTTACGCATATCCATCGCGTAGTACTCGGTAAACGATCCACCTGCGCCAAGAATATCCAGAATCTTCATGGCGACAACATTTTTGACCTCATACTCGCCGGCGACTGGAATGTGCTGCGCTGTCAGCAAGCTGGCGCCCAAAATGATGGAGCGCATCGTCTCCTCATTGGCGGCATTGCCACTACCCTTGTAGTAATACGCCAAGGCATCGAGCCGATATTGCGCGACAAAGCAATCCAGCGCTACTGAGGTGCGCGCAGCAAGCGCAATTTCTTCTTCCATGCAATCTTCACGTACATCAAAGACATCTCGGAACTCACGCACACGCGCATCGATTGTCGAGATAGCCACTTCGTTGGCAAGCGCGCTTAACTCATCCACCTCCAAAAACTCCGGATGGACACCCAGGACTGTCGCCAAATGAGTAACGTCCGTGGCAATATCCAACATGCCGCTGTAGGAATGCCCCATCAATCCAATCCTGGAGCGAGCAAGGATCGCCTGAACGCGCACCGCGCAAATCCATTCAGCTATTTCTTCGCGCGTGGAGACATCTGTCAGTGCTCCGTTCACCTGACGAAAGGTCCACCCCGCGCGAGCGAAGAGATTGGCAATCTCCGGCATGGGACAAGCGGAGCACCACGCGAGCCACTCACCCGTCATCGCTGTCCGATCTCCCATCGCATTGACAGTTTCGTAGTCCATCGCAGCACCAGGCTGCAGATTGAGCACAACCACCGGCACACCCGCGCGACGCACCAGCGTCAGCACTGTAGCAGAAAGCGCGTAGGTCGTTACGAAAAGGAAAAGGGCATCCACTTCCTCTCGCCGACATCGTGAAGCTGCCGCAGAAGCGGTTCCATAGTTGTCCACCATACCCAGATTCGTCACTGCCAGGCCTTCGTCAGCGATCCATCCGGCAACCTGATCCACAGACCCACACAGCCGGTCGTGGAGGCCCGTAAACTGTGGCCAATAGGTATCCAGACCTAAACCGCAAATCGCTATTCGCACGCTGGATTGCGCCGTGCTCCCCATCCAACGATCGTCTTCAGGCAAGGTAAAAGACCTCTTCCATCATCGGAAAACGCTCGCCAACTTGCAGATCATTCATCTCTGCGAAGAATGGTTTCATGGCAGCCTGCCAGCGAAGATTGATCGGGTCATTCTCAATTCTCGTCCAGGTCGTTTCAAAGTCATAGCACCGCAGCGTAAGCACGAGTAGGGTACCTCTCCGGAAAATCGAGTACTCCGTGATGCCTGCGTGCTTCAACAGGGCAAGCATCTCAGGCCAGACCGAGCGATGCGCTGCATCGTATGCCTCCTCCGCGCCGGGGCAAAGACGCAGCAGAAACGCGAATCGACGCAACGGAGCTGTCTCTGCATTCTCAGACATGGCTACCATGAAACCACCGTAACCGAAAATGGAGCAAGCTGGATCTGCTTCCCAACTGCCGCAATCGGACGCGCAGGACCATCTCCGGTCTGCTCATCGACCGTGAATGCAGAATGAGGTGCCTCCTCCGGCAACTCAACCGATGCAGCCTGATTCCGCTTGTTAATCAGCAGCAGCTTGTGGCCTGAAGGTGTCACAAAACCCTGTGCTGCTATGTTGTGTGAATCAACGCCTGTGGTGGTCAGGCTGGTCTGCACCAGTTGATCGCCGGAATGGAAGTTGTCATGGATTAGTCGCAGCACCCAGTAACGCGCATTGGGCTTGTTATTTTGCCAGTTCATCATGCTCACGCTGGGAAACTGCGTCGGATATCCAATGAGTTGCGACTCCCCGATGACATCCATCTGCATGCGAGAAAGTTCGATGTAAAGATAAGCATAGAGCGTACCTGCCAGGTTCCAATAGGCTGCCGGTGGCGGTGTGGAGTCCGCAGAAGTATTGTCCGTGGGCAGGATCACACCGAGCTCATCGCAGTCCGTCTTTGTCTCCGGCGAGAGTCGCTTGCGAATCGACTCAATGTAGCGAACCGTAGAGAGAAAGCCATCTGCCTGATCAAAGAAAGAGTATTGCCAGCTATCGATCGTCTGGCCAGCCACCGGCGAAGCATAAAAGTGATACGAAATCATATCCAGCGGAATACCCGCCTTATGATTCCGATGATTCAGAAAATACTCAAAGAACTCTGGTGACTTCCCAGGCATCGCCAGTGCCAGACCCACAAATTTTGTTTGTGGAGAGACGCGATGAATCGCGCTGACAATTGCATCGTAACGCTCCGTATATTGCTTCGGCGTCATCGAATGCTCGAAGTCCACCTCGTTCAGCACCTCCCACCACGGCAGCGCATAATGGTGGCTCGAGTTATGTCGGACGCCGTTTTCATCCGTGAAGCCTCCATTGACATACCAACCGACAAGGCGCGCATAGTAGTCCCCCAACTGAGCGCCTGTCGGGTCTTGAAGCTCTGTTCCCTGCGTGTAGTGCCAGTCCACTTGATTGGCATCTGCGGGATACGTAACAGGCTTGGAGGTCTTGAAGAGCCAGGCAGGAATCGTGCTGAAGTTGACTATGGTGGAGTGGCCAGCCGTTGCGTGCATAAGATCCGCCATCATCGGATCAATCAGCGAAAAATCCCACGATGTCTTCTGCTTCGCAGGCGGTTCCAGTTCTGCCACGCCTAGCCGAGGATAGGGCAGCCAGGGCACATAACGAACGTAATCCGCACCAAGTTCTTGCACTGCCTTATACGCTGCTGCGCTCAGTGGCTGACCGGGCCGAAGCGGAGGGTTCACCACGATCTGGAATGTCGCCGCAGAGCGCGAAGTGACCACTGGATGGCTCCATTCGACAGAAAGCTTCATCGGGGCGGATTCAGCCGCATGAATCGGCTGGATTCCGAGGCTGAGCACTACCAGCAAGGTGGCAAAAAGAGAAGCAAATTTCATGGTAATCTCCTCGCTCCAGAGTCCCTGGACGCAATCCCTTGTGCTCTTCGGATTGAAATTGTCGCAGCAGACTCTGCGAGCGCCTACCTTTGTAGCATCTGCGGAATATTAATTGCAATAGTTTTCTTATTGAAATCATGGGCAAACACGGATCGATCACCGACGCACCGCAAAAGCCGTGCACTGCCATCCAATCTGTCGTAGCCTGAATGGAATGATCGACACCACAAAACCGCTTTGGAGCTTTCGTCTTGCCACTCTACAGGATGCTCCGAATCTTCAGGCTTTGATAGCTTCCTCCGTGCGCGAGTTGAGCCGTGCCGACTATACCAGGGAGCAGATGGATGGGGCGATTGGCTCCGCGCTTGGCCTGGACACGCAACTCATTGTCGACCAGACATATTTTGTTGTGGAATGCGGCGAAGCAGCCACGCCCGGACAGATGATTGGTTGTGGAGGATGGTCAGCTCGCAGAACGCTTTGCTGTGGAGACAACACTCCAGGACGAGACGACACGCTCTTGGACCCAATGTGCGATGCGGCAAAGATTCGCGCCATCTATGTTCATCCCCTGTATGCGCGTCGCGGTCTGGGTTCGGCTATTCTTCACTTTGTCGAGAGTGAAGCGATACGAGCGGGATTTCGCAGGCTGGAGATGGGAGCTACCGTCACCGGCGCGCCATTGTATGAACGCGAGGGATATTGCGAAGTGGAGCGAACACAGATTCCTCTGCACAACGGAGCCAGCTTGCCGGTGATCCGCATGGTCAAGCCAATAACCGATTCCGACGCCTCATCGAGCAGGAAGTATAAGGATCTGACTTCCGGGATGTAACGGCATATTCTGCCCGCCCCATCGCAGCATTCCCGTAACTCCTGTAGGCAAACCCACGGCCGCCGTCCATCCCGATCCGCTGCTTCGATAATGAATCTGGATCATTCCCTTTGGATGCGGCATGGAGACATCCAGTCGATGCAGGCCGTGAAGATGTGGCTCGATTAAAACAGTTGCAAAGCCAGCAGACGCAGGGTGAATGCCGGCAACGACGGTCAGCAAATCATAGTTAGGACTAGCGCTCCAGGCATGACAATCGGAGCGCGTTGGCTCGGGAGTTTCAGCCCAGGTGCTCAGACCAAGATCAAGCATCCGATACCACGGAGCAAGCTGCGAAAGATATTCGTCGCCCATGTCGGCCTCTTCCAAAGCACGACTCAGATAAAAGCGAAAATAGTAGCTCATCGGCGAAAGCGCCGGCACCGAAACACCCTCAACCACAGTGGCAGCATCCGGCCGCGCAGCCAGAATACGCCGCAGGATCGGTGCGCGCTGCGGCTTCGGCGCAACCTCCAGCATCACCGCCAGCACATTCGCCTCCTGACTCCAGGCCGACTTCGCCGGAGTATCCGCATAGAGGCCATGTGAAGCATCCCAGCTTTCGCGATTGAGCGCGTCTATGGCCTCGCGAATCATCGCCTGATACTCTCTGGCGCGTTCAGTGCTACCAAATGCATTCTCCATCTGTGCTGCATCACGCAGCGCAGCAATGAATTGAAGCGTCAGCAGCGTGGAACCTCCATCCGCGTCCTGAGGTGGCTCACCATTGGCATAGTTTGCCGTCCAGTCGGCGAACTCCCACCAGCCAAGTTTGCCCAGCAACCCATCCGGTCGCAAATGATCCGTAAACCAATCCAGAACAGGGCGTGTATGCGGCAATGTTGCGCGCACAAGAGCCGGATCATCCACATACATCCAGTAGTCGTGTAGCATGTTGATCCAGTAAAGCGAGAATGGCGGAATGAACTGCGGCAGGGAAGAAGGATACCGACTCTGCGTAATGCCCTCGGGAACACGTGAGTCGTCGATGTTGGCGATGGCCTGTTGCGCCAGGCGCGAGTCGCCGGAAACCACATACGAAATCAGCGCCTGAATACGCGTATCGCCGACGTACTGTAGCTGCTCCCAGTACGGCGCGTCCATATAGGTTTCGTGTGCGTCCAGCCGAGCAGTCCGCCATCCTGTATCCCATATCTGCTGCAATCTGGGAATGTCGCCGTCGATGCTCGCTCTCGCCTCAAACGGATATGCGGTGAACCATGCGCGCATGGAATCAAGTGTCAGCGCCTGATCCTGCGTGGTGATTTCAAGCTGCAAATAACGCCACGTTCGCCACCACAGCGGTGCTGCCTTCTCGCCGGTCTTCCCCGCAGCTATCCACTCGTCGGTAATGCCTTCGATGTGTCGCCCTGCAATCTCGTTCCGATTTCCCTTCAGTCCCTTCGCATCGTAAAGCGCCTCGGCGTAGGTGATCCGGATGGAAGCATCACGTCCGCCACTGGTCGTCAGCTCCGGATAAGCCGTCTGGAGCACATGATGATCCAGCAGCAGCACAGCATGGGTATGCGGCGGAATGGTGACCGTGCCCGAGGGAAATGTGCCGGCACCCGCGATTCCTGTCAACCGAACTACGTGGCCAACATCCGCAAGCCGGTGCTCCATCGGCGGCAGCGTGTCGGCGGTCAACTCCCACTTGTTGGAAGCATCCCGAGCCTCCCGGGCCGAGGCATGGCCTAGCAACATTGGCGTCTGCCAATCCTCTGCATGGCTCTGCTCCTGATCCCAATCAGAGTCCACAACGCGCTCATCAATCTTTTCCGCCGGTCCGGCAGCGTAATAGCCATTCGCGCCCGTGTGGCCCAGCGCGAAATGACCCACTTCGTGCCTCACCCTCCACTCCGCGCCCGTGTTCACCGCGGCCTCTGCCGCACCATCGCCCTGCAGCAGAAATCCCGTCCGATCACTCATCTGCGCCACCGGAGACAGACCCGAATAATTCCAGACCACTGCCGCAAGCACGTTCTTTCCCGAATGCAGATACGGTGCCAGATCGACCGTCTCAAAGCGCCAGTGAAAAAGGTCTCCGCGCGCCGGACCTTCTGCAACGTACTGACCATTCACGCGGAGAATATAGCGATTGTCCGCAGTGAGATGGACCAGAAAGTGGCTGGGAACCGAAGCAATCTCCACCTCGCGCCGAAACTCGAAGACGCCCTGCACTGTTCCCGGAACAGACGGGCTGGCAATCCAAAATGCAGGCCACTGGGAAGCCATGAGCGCGCGATTCAACATCGGTGCTGGCTCTGCGCGGAGCAACTCCAAGCCCATGCATGCCATTGCACACAGGAACG
>JAJZDO010000877.1 GCA_021805955.1 Acidobacteriota bacterium | reverse complement strand
GGGACGACTGTGAAAGTATCGCGGCCCGGTAAAGGACTGACCGATCCAGCGTGATCCGATGAGGACTCCATCCTTGACAATCAGATCGCCGTCAGCTCTCTGTTTCCAAAGCGACTGAGCAATGACCGTGACCAGCAGTGGGTAGCCCAGACCAAGCAGAAGCGTAGTGACCAGAGTGTATCGAAGTGAGATCAGTAAGAGTTTTCGCACGGAAGTCTCCAGTATCGAAAGATAGTTACGCCTTGTTAGGCCAGGCGTAGTGCTGTGATAACCACATCAATCAGCTTGATGCCAACGAAGGGCGCAACCAGTCCTCCGAGTCCATAGATGAAGAGATTGCGACGCAGCAGAGCCTCTGCGCTCATTGCTCGATAGCGAACCCCACGCAGTGCCAGAGGAATGAGCACGACGATAATGAGCGCGTTGAAGATGACGGCGGATAGTATGGCCGATTCCGGCGAATGCAGACGCATGATATTGAGCGAGTCCATGGCTGGAAAGGCGACGACAAACATCGCTGGAAGTATGGCAAAGTACTTGGCCACGTCGTTGGCGATGGAAAAAGTAGTCAACGCACCGCGTGTCATCA
Organism: Acidobacteriota bacterium; assembly: GCA_021805955.1. Next base: position 6,922 of record JAJZDO010000877.1, on the reverse strand, counting down.
GAAGCTGTTTGCCTATCTCGACGATCTCAATCAGTTTGGTGGGGTTGGAATCGAGGTCCACCATGTTGCCTGCTTCCTTCGCCGCCTGCGTGCCGGTATTCATGGCGACGCCAACATCGGCCTGAGCCAGTGCAGGAGCGTCGTTGGTGCCGTCTCCGGTCATCGCCACCAGTTTGCCACCTGCCTGCTCACGGCGGATCAGGTCCATCTTGTCCTTGGGTTTTGCTTCGGCCAGAAAATCATCCACGCCTGCTTCGCGCGCAATGGCCGCCGCGGTCAGAGGATTGTCGCCGGTGATCATGACTGTGCGGATGCCCATGCTGCGCAGTTGCGCAAAACGCTCCTTCATGCCGCCCTTGACAATGTCTTTCAGATGGATGACGCCAAGTGCGGAGGCGTTTTCGGCGACCACCAGTGGAGTTCCACCGGAGCGTGCAATGGTCTCGACCGTGTTGCGCACATCGGGCGGCAGTTCACTGCCCGCCTGCTGCAAATACCCTGCGATGGCATCGACGGATCCTTTCCGTATGATTCGTCCGTCAAGGTTGACCCCGGACATACGTGTGACTGCGCTGAAAGGAATGAACTCGGCATGCGCGGGAGCCATCTCACGGCCGCGCAGACCATGCTGCGCCTTGGCCAGAACAACAATCGATCTCCCTTCGGGCGTTTCATCGGCCAGCGAGGAGAGTTGTGCCGCATCGGCCAGTCGATCCTTGCTGACACCCAGAGCAGGAACGAACTCCGTGGCTTCGCGATTGCCCAGCGTGATGGTTCCGGTCTTATCCAGTAGTAGCGTATTGACGTCTCCTGCTGCCTCCACGGCACGGCCGGACATAGCTAGGACATTGTGTTGAACGAGGCGATCCATGCCGGCAATGCCAATGGCGGACAACAAGCCGCCAATGGTGGTGGGAATGAGGCAGACAAGCAGCGAAACCAGGACAAAGATACTCTGTGGCGCGCTGGAGTATACGGCGAAGGGTTGCAGCGTGATCACGGCAAGCAAAAAGATGAGGGTCAGGCCGGCCAGCAGGATGTTCAATGCAATTTCGTTGGGCGTCTTCTGACGCTCCGCGCCTTCGACTAGAGCAATCATGCGGTCAAGAAATGTTTCGCCAGGATTGGATGTGATCCGGATACGCAGTCGATCGGAGAGCACGCGCGTTCCTCCCGTGACTGCCGAGCGATCGCCGCCTGCCTCGCGAATGACCGGCGCAGACTCGCCTGTAATTGCGGATTCATCGACGGAGGCAACGCCCTCGATCACCTCGCCATCACCGGGGATCAACTGACCGGCGACAACGAGCACTTGATCCTCAGCGCGGAGCTGCGTGCTGGGTACATCCTCGGTTTCTCCGTCGGGTAACAGGCGGCATGCGATGGTCTCAGCCTTGGATTTGCGCAGAGATTCTGCCTGTGCCTTGCCGCGGCCTTCGGCCATTGCTTCGGCAAAGTTAGCAAAGAGTACAGTGAACCAGAGCCAGAGCGTAATCTGCAGATCGAATCCGAGAGCGCTGCGGCCTGCAAACACGTCGCGCAATACCAGCGCACTCGTGAGCAGACTACCGATTTCCACGACAAACATCACTGGATTGCGCATCATGATGCGCGGATCGAGTTTGCGCAGAGCGTCCAGGCATGCGGTTGTGACGATGCGACGATCCCATAGGGATTTTTTATGGCCACGTGTGGATGGAGTCATTCCAATCTCTCCTTAAAAGCTGTGTCCGGCATGAAGCAGCAGATGCTCCAGAACAGGACCAAGGCCAAGCGCAGGGAAAAATGTGAGCGCCACGACGATGAGGATCACGCCCACCAGCAGCACGGTGAACAGTGGCGTGGTCACAGGGAAGGTTCCGAGCGATGGCGGCGTATAGCGCTTGCCTGCAAGGTTTCCAGCGAGTGCCAACACAGGGATAAGCATGAGAAAACGGCCTGCAAGCATCGAGAAGGCCAGTGTCAGGTTGTACCAGTTGGTGTTGGCGTTCAGGCCGGCGAATGCGGAGCCGTTGTTCCCGGTGGCCGAGGTGTAAGCGTAGAGTATCTCCGAGAGTCCGTGCGGGCCGGAATTATTCAGACTGCTTAATCCGAGATTCGGCAGCAGAACCGAAACTGCGGAGAAGCTGAGTACGATGAGCGGAAAGATCAGCGTGTAGAGCATAGCCATCTTTACGTCATAGGATTCGATTTTCTTACCGAGATACTCCGGTGTTCGCCCGACCATCAAACCCGCGATGAACACCGCGAGGATGACAAAGATCACCATGCCGTAAAGTCCGGAACCGACTCCGCCGAAGACAACTTCGCCGAGCAGGATGTTGGTGAGCACAACCATTCCCCCCAGCGGCATGAAGGAATCGTGCATCGAGTTAACCGCACCGCAGCTTGTATCTGTCGTGACGGTTGCAAAAAGAGCCGAGTTGGCGATGCCGAAACGGACTTCTTTGCCTTCCATGTTTCCACCGGATTGCTGCTGGTCAGCGCGCTGCTCGACGCGGTGGAGTAGAGGGTTGGGTTGCGACTCAGCCCAGTAGGCCGTTGCGACGCCAGCGAAGAATAGCACCGACATGGCCGCAAAGACAGCCCAGCCGTGCCGCGGAGATCCGGTCATCATGCCCAGCGTTGCCGTCAGTCCAGCAGGAAGAATGAAGATGGCCAGCATCTCCAAAAAGTTTGTAAGTGGAGTAGGATTCTCGAACGGGTGCGCACTGTTTGCATTGAAAAATCCGCCGCCGTTGGTACCAAGTTCCTTGATGGCTTCCTGCGAAGCTACCGGACCCTGCGCGATCGTCTGCGTTGCAATGGTCTGTGTCTGGATTTTCCCGTTGGCGCCTGTCTGCTGCACAGTCTGCGGCTGCACAACTTTGGCCGTATCATAAGCACGGAAGTTCTGAATGACTCCTTGAGATGACAATGCAAGCGCCAGAAGTAAGGCTCCCGGCAAAAGCACCCACAGCGTGGCGCGAGTCATGTCTACCCAGAAATTGCCTAGCGTCTTCTGTTCGCGGCGCACGATGCCACGGATCAACGCAATAGCAACGGCCAGGCCCAGCGCGGCGGAAGCGAAATTATGATAGGCAAGCCCGGCCATCTGGGTCAGATAGCTCATGGTGCTCTCCGGAGTGTAGGCCTGCCAGTTGGTGTTGGTGGTGAAGGATGCGGCGGTGTTCAGAGCCAGAACCGCGGGGACGTTCGGCAGATGCTGCGGGTTCAGGGGAAGCCAGGCCTGCAACCGTTCCAGCGCGTAGAGGATGAGCATTGAAACCAGACTGAATGCGAGCACAGCCACGCTGTACGTCGTCCAAGCCATTTCCTCGTCGGCATCGATGCCCGTCAACCGATAGAGCAACCGCTCCAGCGGAGAAAGCACAGGATCGAGCCACGTGCGTTTACGTTCGAAGACGCAGGCCATATACCGCCCGACAGGCCGGGTTGCTAGTGTAATCAGGCCGAAAAACAAGAGAATCTGGAGCCATCCATTCATCGTCATCAGAATTTCTCCGGACGCAGCAGTGCGTAGACCAGGTAGCCCATCAGAAGAATGGAGAGAATCAGCGCAATTGCAGTTTCCACTGACATCGTTGTCACCTCAAGCGTTCACAAGCGTGTACGTACAGCACGGAGATCGCAAAAAATGCGATTCCGAAGATCACCATGTAAGCGTCCGTCATAGCTGTTCATCCTTTGTCCGGCGCGCGCCGGTGCACTGGCCATCGCAGGTATGTAGCCCTGGAAACAGTGCGGGAACTTGCTGCAGGGACCGTTTCGTACGGCTGCGTCGCACAGCGATCAATTCCTGCAGCACGCGGGAAGCCTGAGCGCCGACCGGGAAGACATATCCGCTAAAGGAATCTATCGTCATCTCGCAACCACTGGAATCAGTGCAACAGATGCGGGATAAAGTGGTGGTGAGAAGGAAATAAAAATGGCATAAAGAGCACGACCGGGACAGTCGCTCGGAGCGAGGCTTCAGATGGTTTGAAAGCAGCCGTTCGGGTGTGCGCGACGCATGAGTTGTGCCAGACGACGCATCCCGACACGGTTCACGTGTCATCGGGATTTACTGCGATTCCTGCGTAATGATATGAACGTCCAGATGCGGCGCACCCTGCAGGAGTCGCTGCAAAGCTTGGTAGTAAAGATACTTCCGGATTCCGTGGACGGCTTTGCGCCCCAGCAGTAGCTGCGTGATGCGTCTCTCCTGCGCAAATGCTGCCAATGCGGTTGCAACAGTATTGCCTTTCAAGAAGACGACCTTGGCTGAAAGATTTTCCGCAAAGCGAACATTAGCCTGCAGACTTCGACGCTCTTCCGGCTCCAGATCGGCTTCACTGCCCACATGGACGACAAATAATTCCGCATCGATACCTTCGGCTATCCGCGCACCGCGGGCAATCAACTGCTTGGCCGAGGGACTGGCACTGATGCAGACCGCAACACGCTCCTGAACCTGCCAATGATCGCCGAACCGCTTGCGACGCAGATATGCATTTAGATTACGATCGACAGCGCGCGTCACCTGGCGCAAGGCGAGTTCGCGCAGCGCCATTAGGTTCCCGCGCCGGAAGAAATTTGCAAGCGCGCGATCCACGCGATCCATCGGATAAATGTCGCCCCGACGCATTCGGGTCAGCAGAGCCTCGGGCGTCAGATCTGCCATCACGACTTCATCCGCGCGCTCCATCACCCAGTCTGGAACTGTTTCACGTATGGGGATGCCTGTGATGGACTGCACGGTCGGCCCCAGACTCTCGATGTGTTGAATGTTGACGGTGGTCAGCACATCAATCTTTGCGGCCAGAATCTCCAGAACGTCTTCGTATCGCTTTCGATGTTTGCTTCCCGGGATGTTCGTGTGCGCCAGTTCATCCACCAGAACAACTGAGGGTTTGCGCTGAACTATGGCATCCACATCCATTTCATAAAAGACTGTGCCCTTGTACTCAAGCGGCACCAGCGGGAGCGAAGGAATCTGAGAAGACAATTCCACGATACCCTTGCGTCCGTGCGTTTCAATCACACCGGCAATTACATCTTCATCACGACTGGCGCGGCGAAGCGCCTCGCTGAGCATGTTATAAGTTTTGCCGACGCCGGGTGCATAGCCGAGGAAAACTTTGAAGATGCCGACGGTTTTTTCTTCTGTGGTTTGTTCCAGCCACTCTTCCGGAGTCCTGGCCGGAACGCTCTGTTCTTTTTGCAGAGTCATTTCGCTCCTCTTGTCCGTACAATACAACGCATGGTCAGGAAACGGATACTCCAGCTTGCCAAATATGCCACCGGGACGACCGCAGTCGCCGGTGTCACATTCATCGAATATCGTCTACTGCACGTCAATGATGTCACAGTAGCACTCTCATTACTGCTGGTAGTTTTGTTCACCGCAGCCAGTTGGGGACTACGTTCGGCCATCTACGTCTCCGTCATTTCCACACTTGCCTTCAATTATTTTTTTCTTCCTCCGGTACTCACGCTGACGATTGCCGACACTCGCAACTGGGTGGCACTCTTAGCGTTTTTGGTAACCGCGGTCAGTGCCAGCCATCTTTCGGAACGTGCACGCAAGGAAGCCGAAATGGCCAATCGGCGAAGGCACGAATCAGAGCGGCTCTATGGCTTCAGCCAGCAAATGCTGGTGACAGAAAATCTGGCGGAGTTACTGTCACGTATTCCAAGCGACGTCACACTGTTCTTCGAGTTTACTCAGGTAGCTCTCTTTGTCAGCGAACGCAACCGCATCTATCGATCGAGCGGAGACGCGAAAGACCTGCCTGCCGAGCGCCTGCGCGAAGCGGCCAAAAGCCGCGAATTGATCCTTGAGGGAACGGGGATTTTGTATACACCGCTGATGATGGGCGTCCGATCGATCGGATCGCTGGGCGTGTGCGGCACCGGGACCCTGCCGACGCGCGAGACGATCGAGGCGCTGGCCGGAATGATCGCTATCGCCGTCGAACGTGCCATCGCGCTGGAACGACTGACACGCGCAGAAGCCGCTAGAGAGAGCGAACGCCTGCGCACGGCACTTCTCGACTCGATCACGCATGAACTGCGCACTCCACTTACCGCGATCAAGGCTTCCATCACCGGCGTGAGGGAGACTCCCGGAATGACCGGCGAGCAGATTGAGGAATTGTATTGCGTAATCGAAGAAGAGACTGACCGGCTCAACCGCCTGATTGCTGAGGCCGTAGAGATGGCGCAACTCGATGCGCGCGAGGTGAAGCTGGACATTCATCCGTACTCGATACGCACTGCAATCGATGCAGCGGTTGAAGAACTCTCCCAGACGCTGGCAGAGAATCCGGTTCAAACCGATCTGCCAGAATCGCTGCCCATGGTGCGAATGGACCTCGCCTACATCACGAAAGTGGTGCGGCATCTGCTGGAAAATGCCGTGAAGTATTCTGCGCCGGGCACCCCTATTTCCATCAGCGCTGAGACTGACGAAGGTATCCTCACCGTGAATGTTGCCGATCGAGGCGAAGGAATTGACGAACTCGAACAATCGCTGATCTTCGACAAGTTCTATCGCGGTCGTGGGCAGCGTGAACTCGTCTCCGGTACTGGCATGGGTCTTGCGATAGTGCGAGCGATAGTAGAAGCCCACAACGGGAGAATCACCTGCACCAGCCAGCCGGGCTATGGCTCGGTTTTTTCCTTTACGCTTCCGATTGCGTATTAGATCGCCGAATACAGCCGGATCGATGCAGCATCAACCGAGTGATTCCCCTCTCTTGCGATGAAAACCGGGGAATCAAACGGGTTGCGAGGCTGAGCATCAGGCTTTCGGCGTGACGCGGATAAGGTTCCTGGCAAGCTCATCCCAGCGAGTGAGCAGGACTTTTCCGCAGGCGCTGTCGGTTTTGGCGACATGCAGTTCAACCAGTTCACGGATGGAACACTGCGCGGTGTAGTC
>JAJZDO010000889.1 GCA_021805955.1 Acidobacteriota bacterium | reverse complement strand
ACGGCTGGCTTCATGCACGAGTTCAACAACCCGCTGGCGATTGTGGCGGGCCGCATTGAAGTGCTGCTCGACGAACGCAAAGGAGATGCTGCCCTTTGCGCCGATCTTGAGCAGATGCTTAAAGAGTCGCGCTACATGGGTAACATTGCAAGTACCCTGTTACAGGCGCTGCGACGCGAGCGAGGAGGAGAAATTTTCGATACCTCGATCCCGCAGAAGGCCTTGGAGGAAGCACTGCAGGCATTCCGACCTTCAGCCGAAAGTCAGGGAGCGCGGTTGGTGGAGGAGATCGCTGAAGCACCGCGTGTGGATGTGCCCGAACATGTGGTAGGTGAAGTCGTCCGCGGCTTGTTGAGCAATGCGCTTGAAGCGCTGAAAGGGCAGGACGAGGCCGTGATATGGGTGCGTCTTGAGCCTTATCGCACGGCGGGGGCTAAAGTGGTTATCAAAATCGAAGACAACGGGCCGGGCGTGCCGGAGAGTATCCGGGGACACCTCTTTGAACCATTCATTTCGCAAAGTACGGGACGGGAGCGGCTGGGTTTGGGGCTGTTTCTGGCGGCCAGCCTGTTGGATATGTATGATGGCCGAATTCGCTATGAGCCAAGGAACGGCGGCGGCGCCAGCTTCGTGATCGAGTTACCTCCGGCGCGATTCACCCGTGGCCAGCCGTATCACTGGTTCGCCGGAGGAACGACAGAGTGAGCCGCATTCTTGTCATCGACGATGAAGCCGCGCTGGGTGAAAACATCCAGCGGATGCTGCGTTTGCCCGGCACCACGGTCTCAGTTTTTGTGGACCCCGCCAAAGGGCTGGCCGAATGCCTGGCCAACCCGCCCGACCTGGTTCTGCTGGACGTACGCATGCCGGGGATGTCAGGGGAAGAAGTCTTTGCCCGTCTGCATGAAGTCCATCCAGGACTTCCCATCGTCTTCCTCACCGCCTTCGGATCGGTGGAGGGTGCGGTGCTGGCGATGCGTAACGGCGCCTTCGACTATCTACAGAAGCCTTTCAATCGCGAGGATCTTCTGCTGGTGGTCAGGCGCGCACTTTCCCACGCCACGCTGGAGCGCGAAGTCGAAACACTGAAAGGCCGTCTGGAAGCCCTCGGCGAGGCGGATGCGGCAAGGAGCCGCAGCGCCGCAATGCTCGAGCAGATGGAAAAGTGCCGCAGGGCGGCGGCCACCGATGCAACGGTAATGATCCTGGGAGAGAGCGGTACGGGCAAGGAGGTCATGGCCCGGTTTGTCCACAACCAGAGCCGACGCAAGGATGGCCCATTTGTGCCTGTGGAGTGTAGCGCCATGCCGGGATCTCTGATCGAGAGCGAACTGTTCGGATATGAGCGCGGCGCGTTTACCGGCGCGGAACGCACCAAGAAAGGGCTGATCGAGTCTGCAGACGGCGGCACGCTGTTTCTGGATGAAATCGGAGACCTTGGGGTGGAGCTGCAAACGCGCCTGTTTCGCTTTGTTGAGGAGCGAGTATTGCGGCGGCTGGGCGGGTTAACACCAGTGCGCGTGGAATGCCGCATTTTGTGCGCCACCAACCAGAATTTGATGGAAAAGATCAAGGCCGGAACCTTTCGCGAAGAACTCTATTACCGTCTGAGCGTGGTCACAGTGAAACTGCCGCCTTTGCGGGAACGGCCAGAGGACATCCAACACCTGGCGCGCTTTTTTCTGGAACGATTTTCCCGCCTCTATGGCAAGAGTCTTTCGGCCTCGCCGCAATTCTATGAGGCGCTGCTTCGGGAGCGCTGGCCCGGCAACGTGCGCCAACTGAAGAACGTCATGGAACGGCTGACCGCCTTGCATCCCGGCGGTGTTCTTGGGCCGGAGGATCTGGAAGAGGATTCTCCGAAGGTAGAGGGAGTGAGCAGTCTTGCCGTTCTTCCCTGGAAGGATGCCAGGGAACAGTATCTGGCCAGCTTCGAAAGCTCCTATGCACAAGCCGTGCTGGCCCGTTGCGGCGGCAACGTGAGTGCTGCCGCGCGAGAAGCCGGGGTGGACCGGAAGACGTTTTACACTCTCCTCAGGCGGGAGAGAGCGCAGCAGCCTGGGGAATCCGCTCCCCATATCGCGATGGAAACTGGGGAATGAAATCCTCATTTCATCTGACTTATCCGGCGTAAGTTGTTGTCAAGAAAGAATATTAACTCTGGCTCCAGACGTGCTAGTGGGAATGCAGGAGACCCGCACATGAAACTCTGGAGATCTGGTCTGAAAGTCATTCTGTTGGTGTTCGGCTTTGTCCTGCTGCTACCTCAGCCCGGCAACGCAATTCCAGCGTTTGCCCGCCGATATAAGCTTCGCTGCTTTGCCTGTCATACCATTCCCCCCGTCCTGAACGAGGAGGGTTATATGTTCAAGCGGCTGGGGTTCCATTTGCCGCCCGCGCTGCAAAAAGGGGAACTGTCGCCGCGTATCGCAGACCTGGTCGCACAAGAGCCGATGTGGACGCTAGGCAATAACGCGGCCTTTGCAGTGGCGGATTTAGACTTTGCGGTGCAACGAAATACCCAGGATGGCACCCCCCCAACCTCCACGTCCTCTTTCCAGTTGGGTACCTGGAATGCGTACCTGGCTGGCTGGATTCCAGACACGAATTTCTTTTACTATTCGCAGATCAACCTGGTTGCCGGGGGTGACACCAGCCCGAGCGTCGCAGTTGGATACTTCGGCTACGTCGGCGGCACAGCAAAAAGCAGTTGGTATATTCAAGGCGGCGACATGCATGTGATGGGCGCCAATGGAACTACGGCCGCAAACACGGAAAGCCTCTTACCCGCGGCGCCATTGATGTGGGAGTACACCGATCCGAATAGCTTTGTTCTGGACCAGCACATGGTAGGGCTTCGTGCTGGATATACCTGGGCGCTCCCTAGATATAAGCAAATCCTGGGCGCATCGTTGAGCGTAAGCAATGGAGACCATGCGGACGGCAGTACGATCACGGGTCCGGATGCCAGAAATGCCAAGGATGTCTATGTGGACCTCGATTGGTGGTATGCGCCGGAGAGCGGCGTCTCATTCCTGAGTTACTACGGGAAAAAGAACCAGATACAGAATTTCGGTGCCCCGAACCAGTTCACTTTCTATCCGGTAATACACAGAAATGGGATTTTTGCCAACTACATGGCATTCCATAACAAGCTCAACATTCTGGGTGGTTTTATGTACGACCACGATGGCTACGAGATCAGTCAACCCGGACCTGCCAGCAGCTTCACTTCCAAGGACTACTACGGCGAATTGGATTACTTCTTTTACCGGGGTATGGCGGCCACAGTGCGCTATGACCGCTTGAACCAGCGTATCGTGGGTGGCATCGGAGGGGTCAGCCAGGAGCAACCGAGCTTCGGCCTGCAACGCACCCTCACGCCGTCGGGCAACATTATCGGACGGCTTTCGTACAGTAATCTCCATGGCCGCGACCCAATCGCAGGCGTGGGCAGTTCCGGCCGGACGATCATGTCCGACGTCGAGTTCAATTTCTAAGGGAGTGCAGCCATCATGTGGAGGAAAATCATGCAACATAGGGAATTTTCGTGGTGTATGGCAGGGCGCATGGCGGGGCTTTTGTTCGTGGCGGGTTTACTCGGCACGGCACATGCCCAATACGGGGGCTTCTTCACCGGGAATAAAAAGGACGTGCCCATCGATGTCTCTTCGTATCCGGCCAATATCCGGCAGGGATACAAAACGTTCAAATATACCTGTTCCGAATGCCATACCCTGGATCGGGCATTGCGCACTACACAGACTCCTGCCACGGCCGAGCATTGGGTCCATGTGATGCAAGCCAAGCCAGCTGCGGATTTTAACGACCGCGAGGCAGAGCAAATCATCGACTTCATCAATTACTACCAGACCCATTTGCCGAAAGATAAGTGGTAGTTGTCGGGTAGACAAGACCAACAAGAACTTCAGGACAAATATCCGGTACATGTGGTAAGGAGAGACTGAAATGCACAAGATGATTCTCGTGATGGCACTCGCAGCTTGTTCCGTTCCTCTGTTGCTCGTCGCTCAGAACGGCAACGTAACCCTCCCGCAGGACAAGGGACCTGACAAGATCAATGTCTCGACCTATCCGCCGGCGCAACAGAAGGCGTACTCGCTGTTTGTCAGCAAGTGCTCCTCGTGCCATACCATTGCGCGCCCTATCAACACAACCATGACCCAGGCAGAGTGGGAACGTTACGTAAAGCGCATGATGCACAAGCCAAACTCGGGGATCAGCAACAGCCAGGGAAAAGAGATCTATGAGTTTCTGGTGTACGACCAGGTGAACCGCAAAGACAAGAACCCGTCCGCGTTCTCCAAGTCCCTGAGCGATGAGGAGATCGAAAAGCTGAAGGCCCAACAGTAGCCGTAGAGTAACTTTTCAAGGTGCTGTGGAGTCAGCTTCACTCTCCAGCGGACACTGCATCGGTTCGCTGGAGGGCGATTTCAGTCGGCACTATACGTGGAATGCGTTCTCGGAATACAGTGATTTTGCAAACTCATCAGAATGGTGGACGCATGAGTTATTTTGTCACGGTCCCGGACCAGGAATACTTCGATCGGAATATTCCCTGCCGCACTGCCTGCCCCATCCATACGGAGTGCGGGCGGTACGTCCAGGCCATCGGGATTTCAAAGGATGAAGAAGCATACCTGCTGGCACGCGCTCCAAATCCTTTCGCGTATGTGCTGGGACGTATCTGTGCCCATCCTTGTGAAGACAATTGTCGGCGCGGCAAGATCGACGAACCGATCGCCATCTGCGCGCTGAAGCGTTACGCCACGGACCGACACAACCTGGGCAGCGGACATGATCCGGCACGAAAAAAACTGCCTCCCCCGGCCCAGCGCGGCAAGCGCGTCGCTATTGTTGGGGCGGGTGTCTGTGGTCTCACCTGCGCCCACGATCTGGCTCTGTTGGGCTACACGGTCGATGTGTACGAGTCCGCTCCGGTCCCTGGAGGGATGCTGTATCTGGGCATCCCGCAATTTCGGTTGCCGCGGGAAATCATCAAGATGGAAGTGGACAACATCCTCGCCATGGGCGTGACGCTGCATACCCGCGTTACCCTGGGGCGCGACATCTCCTTCGCGGAACTGCGGTCGAAGAGCGACGCGGTCCTGCTATCCACTGGGCTTAACAAGGGCCGCGAACTGAATATTCCGGGAGCGCATCTCGCGGGTGTGTACAACGGCATCGACTTTCTGATCAATGTCAACCTCGGCTTCGAGATTGAACTGGGCAAGCGCGTCGTGGTTGTGGGCGGCGGCAACGTGGCCATTGATGTGGCCCGTGCCGCCGTGCGTCTAGTGCAGGAATCGGTTGATTCGGGCCTGAACGGCGATGAGGCCAAGAATCTGCAACCCGCTCTCGACGCGGCCCGCATGGCAATGCGCTCCGGTGCGGAACAAGTGGATCTGGTCAGTCTCGAATCCCGCGTTCAGATGCCTGCATGGAAAGGCGAGGTGGATGAGGCCGAACAGGAAGGCATTGAGGTAGATAACGGTTGGGGGCCCAAGGAAATTATCGGTGAAAATGGCGTGGTTACCGGCCTCAAGGTCCGTCGCTGCCTCACCGTCTTCGATGAGAATGGCCGCTTCAATCCTGCCTTCAGCGACGAAGAGAAAATCATTCCCTGCGACAGCGTGATCCTGGCCATCGGCCAGCAGGCAGATCTCTCATTCCTCAGCGGGGAAGAGGGAGTCCAGGTGACGCCGCGTGGAACTCTTAAGATCGATGAGGATCTGATGACCACAGCTCCCGGCGTCTTTGCCGGAGGGGACGTGGCCTTCGGACCGCGAGTGCTTGTCGAGGCTGTGGCGAATGGCCACCGCGCGGCGCGGTCGATTCACTTGCATCTTAACGGCAAAACTACCAAGACCGTGCTGAGTCGCTTTCGCATTATGCCAGACTGGAAAATGCCGCGCGGCTTTCTCGCCACACCTAGGCAGAAGATGCCTGTGCTTGCGGCGAACCGGCGCATTGGAATCGCCGAAGTTGAACTGGGCTTCGACGAGCAACAGGGTCGCGCTGAAGGGCTTCGCTGCCTCAAGTGCCAGGTGAACACGATCTTTGACGGATCGAAGTGCATCCTCTGCGCCGGTTGCGTGGACGTGTGTCCGGAGAGATGCCTGCGCCTGGTCGACCTGACACAGGTCAGCGGCGACGAGCGATACGAAGCCCTGATTCAACATCGCTACGGAATGCCCTCCGCCGAATTGAAAGCTGGCCATGCCGGGGCCATCCTCAAGAACGAAGAAAAGTGTATTCGCTGCGGGCTATGCGCAGATCGTTGTCCAACCGGAGCCATCAGCATGGAAGCTTTGGAACAGCAGGAACGGGAAGTCTTTGAATAGGGGATCTCAGGTATGAATCGTCGAAATTTTCTCAGTTGGGGAACTGCAGGCATGGCCGCGCTTTGTTCGGCGGTCGGGGTAAGTTTTGGGGCAGTGGTCCGCTTCCTGGTTCCGAGCGTCTTTTACGGGCCGCCGCAGTCGTTCAAGATTGGCAACCCCGGGGACTTTCCCTATGGCCCTCCCACTTTCCTGGCGGACGAAAAAATCTTCGTGTTCCGCGACCGTGAAAGAGGGTTTGCTGTGGCCAGCGCGGTCTGCACGCACCTGGGATGCACGGTCGCGTACTTCCAGGACGACCGCGAGTTCCATTGTCCGTGCCACGGCAGCGTGTTTTCCCCAACTGGCGCCGTGTTGCATGGGCCAGCGCCGCAGTCCCTCAACTGGTTTGAGGTAACGCTGACGCGCGATGGACAGCTTCGTGTCGACAAAGACAAAGTAGTGCCACCGACGTATCGGCTCATGGTGTAACGATGAAATGGATTCGCGAAATCTGGCAATCGATCGTGCGGCGGGATCCGCTGTCCACAGATAAAGGGAAGTCCGAACTGGTCTTTCTCAATGTGTGGCTGCATATCCATCCGGCCAAAGTGAAGAGAGAGAACTTACGGTTCAAGTACTCGTTTTACTTGGGCTTCATTACCTTCTTTCTCTTTTTGATTCTGCTGACCACTGGAATCGCACTGATGTGCTACTACCGGCCCTACCCGCCAGCCGCATACCAGGACATGAAGGATCTCCAGTTTGCCGTCTTTATGGGGTCGTTTCTGCGCAACATGCATCGCTGGGCAGCGCACGCCATGGTGATCTGTGTCTTTCTGCACATGTGCCGGGTGTTCTATACCGGTTCCTACAAGAAACCGCGCCAGTTCAACTGGGTGGTCGGTGTGATGCTGCTGTTACTGACGCTTGGACTCTCCTTCACCGGGTATCTGTTGCCATGGGATCAGCTCGCCTACTGGGCGATCACGGTGGGAACGAACATCGGCAGTTACGCTCCATTGGTCGGCGGCAAACTCCGGGAGTTGTTACTCGGCGGTCATACTGTTGGCGAGGCAGCACTGCTGCGTTTTTATGTGCTCCATGTGGCAGTGCTGCCATCGCTCGTGATCCTGTTCACCATTGTTCACTTCTGGCGCGTACGCAAGGACGGCGGAG
>JAJZDO010001055.1 GCA_021805955.1 Acidobacteriota bacterium | reverse complement strand
CCGATGCGGCGAGCCAAGCTCGCAAAACGGTATTCGCGAGTTTAGATTCCCGCCCGGCGCTCCACAAACTTCAATCGACGAACACCTCCGATTAGGGATTGCCTTGGGGAGTTTTCAACGTTAGCCTGAGTCGGAGGGGCCAACGCATGCGCTTTCACTTCCGCAGTTTTCTTCTGCCTGTTTTGCTCGCTTTCCTTCTCGCCACCGCCCAATCGCCGGCTGCCGATGGGCAAGCGCGGCCCACCCCTCCGCAGCTACATGGAGCGTACCGCTTCGAACGGGCAAATTGGATCTATGTGCATCTTCAGGGAACGCCGCATCAGATCGGGTTTGGAAACGGATATTTGCTGGCTCCTGAAATCGACGATGGCTTCCATGCCATTCGCCTGGAGGACACACACGCCACCCATCGCAGTTGGGATTTTTATCGGGCGACGGCGAAGAATGTCTACTGGCCCCATATCGAAGCCGAATATCGCCAGGAGCTGCAAGGCATCGCGGATGGCATCAAGGCGCACGGCATTACCGACATGGACATCTGGGACGTGGTGGCCATCAACGGGTTCAATGAGACCGACGATTACTATGTGCCCTATCTGGAAAGCAAAGAACATCCAACAGCGGTGGCGAGCCTGGGCCCACGCGGCCGATGCAGCGCCTTTGTCGCCACAGGCGACTGGACACGCGACCACAGGCCGGTCATCGCCCACAGCCTATGGAGTCCATTTCTTGAGGGAGAGCGGTGGCGCATTATGTACGACATCGTTCCGCAGCATGGGTATCGCATTCTGATGGATGGGTGGCCTGGAAAAATCGACAGCGGCGACGATTTTGGCATCAATGCCGCGGGCGTGGCCATCACCGAGACGACCATCACAGGCTTCCATGGCTTCGATCCCAACGGGGTTCCGGAGTTTGTTCGTGCGCGCAAAGCCATGCAATATTCAGCCAACATCGACGACTTTGAAGAGCTTATGGTGACGGGAAACAACGGCGGATACGCCAACGATTGGCTGATCGCCGACAATCGTACCGGAGAAGTGGCTCGCCTGGAGCTGGGATTGAAATACCATCGCCTCTGGCGCACCAAGAACGGCTATTTTGTAGGATCGAACTTTCCCAGCGATCCCAGCCTCACCAAGGAAGAAACGAACTTCAATCCAAACGATGCCGGCAACACAGCGAACGCGCGCCACAAGCGCTGGAAGCAGTTGATGGCGCAAGACAAGGGCCAGATCGACGCTCCTCTGGCGCAAAAATTCCTGGCCGATCACTTCGACGCGTACACGGGTAAATTGGGGGCCAACGAGCGGACCCTTTGCGGCCACGTCGATGTCTCCAAACGAGGCATTCCCGAGTGGGGCGATCCCCCCTTTGAACCGGGCGGAGCGACCAATGCCAAGGCTGCCGACAGTTCGATGATCGGCAAGATGTCCTTTGTCGCGCGGACCAATCGGCCCTGCGGCGAGGATTTTCTAGTAGGGCCGTTCCTGGCAAAACACCCTGAATTCACATGGGAGGAGCCTAGCCTGACCGATATGAAGGGTACTCCCTGGGCAAAGTTTCGAGCCAACGATCACCCCTCGTCCGACGATCACCGGTCGTCATCTGTCGTGGCGCCGAAAAAGGTTAACGCGAGCTTCGGTGCGAAATGAACCTGGTGCGTTGATCGTGGATTGAAGAAGGCTTCATCCGTCTCGGGCTCACCCCGGAAAAAGTCGCTCCTGGCGCGATCGATCTGGATGTGAATCGATTCCCGTGCTGCGATCGCTGGAGTGCATCCGCTTTTTCCGCGCCGGTGCGGGGTGAGCAACGCGATTCCGAGTTCGCGGATGGTTCGTGCGCGAATCCGCTTCAGGCGAGGCCATCGCCACCGCGATGGTTTCTGTCGTGGCCGCTGCGCTCAAGTCTTTCCAGAAGAGATATCCAAGGATATGTTTCCGGTCGCTGCAGCAGCAATCGAACTCTCAATCGCGACTTCGCACCTTCGCCAGCAGGTTCAGAATCTCGATGTACAGCCACACCAGCGTAACCATCAATCCAAACGCGCCGTACCACTCCATATACTTGGGGGCTTGGGCACGCACTCCGCTCTCGATGAAATCGAAATCCAGCACTAAGTTCAGGGCCGCGATAACGACAACGACAACGCTGAAACCGATGCCGATCATGCCATTGCCGTTGATGGAGGAGAAATGAATGCCAAAAAATCCCAGCACCATTTCAGCGATATAGAGCAGCATGATCGCGCCGGTAGCGGCCACGATGCCCAGGCGAAATTTTTGCGTCACGGGAATTAACCCGGAGCGGTACGCCACCAACAGAACCAGCAGCGTCCCGAATGTCAGGCCCACCGATTGCATCGCGATGCCGGGATATCTCAATTCCAGAACCGAGGAAATACTGCCCAGCGCCAACCCCTCCAGCAGCGCATAGACGGGCGCGGTTACCGGCGCCCAAGTCTTTTTGAAAATCGTAATCATCGCGAAAATCAAGCCGCCGAGCAGTCCAATCCACATCAGCGGAAGCACGCTGGCCGCGGAACGCGTCTGCATGAATATGTGCCATGCCCACGCCGCCGACACTCCCGTGCAAACCAGCAGAATGCCGGTTTTATTCACGGTGCCGTCCAGCGTCATCGACTCGCCGAAGGCAGCGTGCTCTCCTTGAAATATCTGCGAGTTCAACGCTGGATTTGACGTCTTCATCAGTTGCGCCATAGTCCTCCTCTACTACTACAATTCGTATCACGCTGCCGGCGTCCTTGCATTACATCTTCGCGGTCGCAGCTACGGAATCGCGAACGTGAAGACGACCGCACCCAGGCCCACGCCAATCTGCGTTTCCAAGTCGTATCATGGGCTCATTGCGTGCAGCTCGATTTCCCACCCAAGGTCATCTACTCATGATCGCAAAACTGAAAACTCTCTGCTGTGCGTGTATGTTTGTCTGCATGGTCGCCTTCCTGCAGCCGGCCGCCGCCCAGCCCAGTCGCGAACAGTCCCGCTCCATGGTCATGACGCAATATGGAATCGTCGCGACCAGCCAGGCCGTCGCATCGCAAGCAGGCGCGGCAATTTTGGCGCGTGGCGGCAGCGCTGTGGATGCGGCCATAGCCGCGAATGCAGCGCTTGGCGTCATTGAGCCCATGATGTGCGGAGTCGGTGGCGATCTGTTCGCCATCGTCTATGATGCGAAGACGAAAAAATTGTACGGCCTCAACGCCAGCGGCTGGGCGCCCAAAGGCATGAGCATCGAAAGTCTGAAGGCAAAAGGAATCGTCGACGAGGTTCCCGAAACCGGCATTCTCCCTGTCACCGTACCCGGCGCGGTTGCGGGATGGGATGCTCTCCGCCAGCGTTTCGGCAAACTTCCAATGGCCGAGGATGTTGCGCCAGCGGCGGCACTCGCCGAGCAGGGTATCGCCGTCACTGAGACTGACGCAGAAAACTGGCAGGAATTTGGTCCCCAGTTTATCGCCAGCCCCGGCTTCGCGCGCGTGTTTCTTCCCAACGGCAAAGCGCCCGTGGCCGGCCAGTTGTTTCGCAATCCCGATCTGGCCGCGACGTTGCGCCGCATTGGGCAGAACGGTCGCGACGGTTTCTACAAAGGGCCGACAGCGGACGCCATCCTGCAGCTTTCACAACAGCTACACGGATTTTTGCAGCCCGATGATCTCGCCGACTTTCAGCCCGAATGGGTCGATCCCGTGAGCACCACCTACCATGGCTGGACGGTTTGGGAGATGCCGCCGAACGGTCAAGGCATCGCCGCGCTCTCCATGCTGAACATCATGGAACAGTTTCCCATCGCACAGTGGGGCCACAACAGCCAAAAATCGCTGCATGTGGAGATAGAAGCGAAGAAGCTCGCATACGCTGATCTGCAACATTACATCGGCGATCCTCGCGCCTCGCGCATTCCGGTGCAGCAACTTATCTCGAAGAAGCTGGCCGTCCGGCGAGCTGCGCAGATCACGGACCGCGCCCAGTGCAGCGTGCTGCCTTCCGACTTGAGCGGTCAACTTTCGCGCCTGTCCAGCGATACCACCTATCTTTCCGTTGTCGATCGAGAAGGAAATGAGGTCTCGCTGATCCAAAGCAATGCCGGGGCCTTCGGCAGCGGTCTGGTCGCAGGCGGGACCGGATTCGTGCTGCAGAATCGCGGCACCGGATTTACTTTGAAGTCCGACCAGCCGAACACGTTGCGGCCGCGCACCCGTCCGCTGCACACGATCATTCCTGCCTTCATGCAGAAGGGCGATGCGCGCATTGCTTTCGGTATTATGGGCGGCTTCAATCAGGCCCAGGCGCACGCGCAATTTGTCTCGAACATCGCGGACTTTCACATGAACATTCAGGCGGCGCTGGAGGCGGCTCGCTTTACCATGCGCTCGTTCTCGGGATGCAAGCTTCTAATGGAAAATGGGATCGCGCCCCAGGTGATCGATGGTCTGCGCCAGCAGGGCCACGAAATCACCGTCGTGCCGCGCTATTCGCAGGACATGGGCCGCGGCAATGCTGTCCAGCACAACCGGCAAAGCCAGGTGAATTTCGGCGCCACCGATCCTCGCGCCGACGGAGAAGCGGTCCCCGAGCAGGTCCCGTTCCAACCTTAGATAGGCGCAACCCGGAAGGTCGCCGACCGGGCCAGAATGGATGTCCCGCGATGGAACCCACAAGTGGCGGCAAGGTTCGCGGCGCGGCGGGGCCGGCAGTCTGTGCCGTCGCTGCCGCACTGCAAAATATCAGGACGAGCGATGCCGATATACGGCTTGCTTGCATGGTGGGTTCTCTGCACGCGACAAAAATACTCTACTGCCTGCTCGTGACGGATGGTAGACAAAAGCGTGAAGTGCGTCGACTGATTGTGTGGCCCGAGCCCGGCGGTTTCAATAGGATGACGGCAATGCGCCATCCGATTGTGGAGCGCTCTATGAATCACGTTCTTCCGCGACCATGTGCATTGGATACTTCGGTCGCAGGGTAATTTTGGGCTGCACGTCGACCCTCTGGCCGGGAACCATGCGAAAGTTCCATCGCTGCGCCAGTGTTGCCAGAATCAGCACGCCTTCCATCCATGCGAAAGCCTCGCCAATACACTGGCGCGAACCACCCCCAAACGGAAAATACGCGAACCGTGGCCGCGCCGCTTTCTGCTCCGGGGTAAAACGCTCCGGATCGAAGCGCAACGGATCGGGATAAAATTCTTCGCTCCGCTGCAGAATGTATTGGCTGAAGAAGAAGTATGTGCCCGCCGGTAGGCGGTAGGGTCCCAGCTCGATGATCTGCGTGGATTGCCGTCCCATGGCCCACGCTGGCGGATAGAGCCGCATCGATTCCGCGAACACCATCTCCGTGTAGCGCAGGCGGGGTACGTCTTCCAGCGTCGGCATCCTGCCTTGCAGCACCTCGTCAATTTCGCGGTGCATTCGTTCTGCTGCCGCTGGATTTTCCGATAGCAGATACCACGTCCAGGTCAGCGCATTGGCGATCGTCTCATATCCGGCAAGAAAAATGGTGATGACTTCATCGCGCAGTTGCCGATCGCTCATCCCCGTCTGTGGCGCGGATGGCTTGTGCCCCGCGTCGGCGGGTGTTTCGCCCTCGTCCCGCGCGGCCATCAACATGGAGAGCAGATCGCCACGGTCTTCGTTGGAGGCGCGCCGCTCCGCGATCATGCGATAGACCTGGGCATCCAGTCTGGCCCGCGCTTTGCGAAAACGCATCAGGCCGGGGATGGGCCAGCGAAGATAGCTCTCCGCCCTGGGCAGCGCGATCAGGTAGTTGTAGAGGCGCATGATCACGTTCACCTCGTCGTTGATCTCTCGGATTGCCGCAGTCACGTCGGTTGCGAACAGCGTGCGCGCGACAATCTCCAGCGTCAGCTCCATCATGGCGGCGGACATGTCGAAGGTCTGCCCGGGTTGCCAGCTTGTGCGCATGGCTGCGGCGCGTTCGACCATCATTTCGGCGTACGTCTGGATGCGCTGGCGATGAAAAGATGGCGCTGCAATCCGGCGCTGCCGCATGTGAAATTCTCCCTCGCTGGTGATGAGCCCTTCGCCCAGCAGAATCTTCATGCGGTTTTGCGTGCGCTCCTTGATGAAGGAGGAAGCCTGCGTGATGAGAATCTCCCGGATCGATTCCGGATCGTTGATGAACACGATGTTGCTGCCGCCCAGCTTGTAATGGGAGACGGGGCCGAAGGTTTTCGCCAGGTGTTCAAACAAAAGGATTGGATTTCCAGGGCGAAAAAATCGTCGGAAAAGATAGAGCGGCAGGTTACGCTGCAAGCCGGGCGGAAATCTGAATTCGCTTTGTTGGCGACGCGGGTCGTTTTGTGTGGGAGTTGGTACTGCAGGTGGCGATTGGCTGGTCATGAAGGGAAGTTGGGAACGGATCGCGCTCGCATTCTCGATCAAGAAGATGTAGCGAAGCGAGCCAGTCGTTGCTCGACAATTTCCACGATACGCTTCTCGATTGTGTCTACCGACGCATCTTCCGCAATTGTGACCACACGCAAAGTCTCCCGCGCGGCAATTTCCTGATACTTCAAAAACACGCGTTCGTAGAAAGCTCGACCCTCGGTTTCAAATCGATTTTCGTCCGTTCCGTGCGCGATTTGCCGGACATTTCGTCGCCGCGCCCGGGCCAGGGAAGCTTCGAGGCTCGGCAGCAGCAGGATCGTCAGGTCCGGCCACAGATTGCCGCACACGGCACGATGCAGTTGGAGCACCGGCTCACTGCCCAGGCCACGTCCACCCCCCTGATACGCCTCTGTGGAATCGGTGAATCGGTCGCACAGCACGATCTTTCCTTCTGCCAGCGCGGGCAGAATAATTTCGTGGATGGATTGCGCGCGGTCCGCAAACATCAACGCCATCTCCGCCAGCGGAGCGACATTCTGCGTCGAAGAATTCAGCAGCACCGCGCGAACCTGATCGCCCAGCTCTGTGCCGCCCGGCTGTCGTGTCGTCGTCACAGCTCGACCCTGCGCTTGCAAGGTGCGAGCCAACAGGCGGAGCTGGGTGGATTTTCCTGAGCCATCCAGCCCTTCAAACGTAATAAAAAAACCGCGCGGCATGGCGGTAGGGTACCACTGCGGCAACCCTGACGGTTATCATGGGAACCATCATGCTGATGCACAATCCGCCCCATCCCGGCAAAGTGCTGCGCGAATATCTTGGAACCGTCGAGGTTTCAGAAGCCGCGAAAAGGTTGCGTGTGTCGCGCACAACCCTCTCCAGATATTGAATGGAAAATCCGGAATTTCCGCGGATATGAGCCTCAAGCTGTCTGACGCGCTGGGCACTCATGCGGCATTTCGGTTAGGGCTGCAACTGGACTACGATCTGTACCAGGCCGCCCGCAAGCGCCGTCCCAGGATCGCGCCGTTTGCGAATGCGGCGGAGGTTAAGGTTCTTGCATGGCACTCGAATTCACAACCTCCTATCTTGAAGATTCAATCCATCTGTTGCGCTACTACAAGAAACTTGCGGAGCGCGCCATTTCGCAAGCGACGGAGCCGCAGTTGTA
>JAJZDO010000867.1 GCA_021805955.1 Acidobacteriota bacterium | reverse complement strand
CGGCTCCAAAGATTCGATTCAGTTGCCAGGGTATGGTCTTAATCCAAGTCTGCCACCGGGCTCGCAGGATAATTCCCTTCCCGCCGCAGACGCAAGAATCCCTGAATAAACATGTCCAGATCGCCGTTCAGCACGCGATCGACATCTCCCGTTTCCACGCGGGTGCGCAGGTCCTTCACCATGCGATAGGGCTGCATGACATACGACCGTATCTGGGAGCCGAAATTGATTTCCAGCTTTGCGTCTTCGATTTTCCGCGACACCGCCCGCTGCTTCTCCAATTCATATTCATACAATCGAGAGCGCAACATCTTCATCGCCTTCTCGCGGTTCTTGTGCTGCGAGCGTTCATTCTGGCAGGAGACAACGATCCCGGTCGACAGATGCGTCATGCGCACCGCCGAGTCCGTCGTGTTCACATGCTGTCCGCCCTTGCCGCCAGAACGATAGGTATCGATGCGCAAATCTTCCGGCCTGATGTCGATTTCAATCGAGTCGTCAATCTCCGGCGAAACAAAAACGCTGGCAAAGGAAGTGTGGCGGCGCTTGGCGGAATCAAATGGAGAAATTCGCACCAGCCGATGCACGCCGGTCTCGCCGGAAAGCAACCCATAGGCGGAGTCGCCAGTGACGGTAAACGTCGCGGACTTTATGCCCGCTTCCTCGCCCGCCTGGTAATCGTTGATCTCCGTCTTGAAACCCTGGCGTTCCGCCCACCGCAGGTACATGCGCATCAGCATCTCGGCCCAGTCCTGAGATTCGGTGCCGCCCGCGCCCGGATGGACCGTCACGATCGCATTCAGCGGATCGGTTTCTTCCGAAAGCATGGTGCGGGATTCCAGCGCCTCTGAAAATGCGCGCAGGCCTTCAATCTCCCGCAGCAGGTCAGGTTCAACCTGTTCGCCTTCGCGCGCCAGTTCAAAATATGCCGCGATGTCTTCTCTGCGCCGGCGCAGTTCCGTGTCGTCCGCCAGCAGGGATTCCAGCCGCTTGCGCTCCCGCATCAACGGTTGCGAGGCGGATGGATTGGCCCAGATGGCCGGATCGGCTACCTTTTCTTCTATGGAGACAAGTTCTTTGCGCAGGCGTTCCGCGTCAAAGATACTCCTGCAGATCGCGGACTTTTTGCTCGATGGGATTGTAGGCAAACTCTAAGTCATTGAGCATGGTCGGACCAGTCTTTAAAAATGGATTTTCAGGCTTGCCGATAGTTGTTCTGGACCGCTCCATCGACAGCGAGAACTATTGCGATTATGGCACAGAGCCAGGCGAACAGGTCGCCATGGCGAGTATAAAAAGTCTGCCGCGAACTATAATTGAAGCGCGCCAACAACGAAATCTCCGCATGGCGCGGCGCGCTTTGCGCCACCCGCCCGCGCGGATCGATGACCGATGTAACGCCGCTATTGGTATCGATCAATACCCAGCGATCGTTTTCAATCGCGCGCATGCGAGTCATGTTCAAGTGCTGCCATGGCGCGCTGGTATCGCCGTACCAGCCATCATCGGAAATATTGACCAGCACATCCGCGCCCAGCTTCACAAACTGGCGTACTTCATCGCCAAAAATCGACTCGTAGCAAATGAAAACGCCGTAGCGATGCCCGTCCGCCGCAAATACCATGCGACGCCTTCCGGGGGTCATATGGCCCACCTGGTCCGTCAGCGATCCGGCAAAGGACAATAACTCCGGAAATGGCGTGTATTCGCCAAACGGCACCAGATGCATCTTGTCGTAGCGGCCTGCAAACGTTCCATCTGAAGCCACAAACGCGGCTGAGTTGTACATGGCGGGCCCTGTCTGACCCGGCTCGGGCTCAACTGCGATATCGCCAACAATCATGGGCGCATGTGCATCTTCGGCCAGCGCCGAGACCCAGTGGCGAAAGCGCGGGTCGGAGTCTTCAAATGGAGCCGGAGATTCCGGCCAGATAATTACATTGATCTCAGGCTTCTCGATGGATCGCGGATTGCAAGTCGGCTGAATCCTCGCATCGCCACGGATGGGAAGGCCTTGAAAATATGCGCCGCATGCGTTCTCGCTGAGTGTTGTGAGGTGCTGCATGTGGAGATCGAACACATCGCCCATCCAGTTGTTCCCTCCACTCACGCTTAGGTTCGGCTGCAGCAGCATCGCGGTTGCGTGGGTGGGCTCGTGGGCAACCTGCGGGTTATATCCTTTCGACAACCCCGCCGCCAAACCAATCGCAAGAATCGATGGAATAAGGCGCGCCCGCCACCCTCGAAAAAGAAACAAGCTCGCCATGGCGCAGTTCCCAGCCACCAGCACGAAAGAAATTCCATAGGTACCGGCCCAGGGCGCTAGCCGCGTCAGCAGCAGGTTGTCCACCTGGGAATCCCCCAGTTGATTCCATGGGAAACTGGTGATCCGCGCGCGAGCTAGCTCCACTGCTATCCACAGCAGAGGCGTCAGCACCAGCGTCCAGATCGTACTCCCAGTGGCTCGCTGGGCGAGGGTGACGAGCAATGCAAACAACGCGAAGTAGAGGCCAAGATATAGACAGAACAGCAGAAGCACGATGCTGGCCATGAAGGGAGAAAGGTTCCCGTACAGCCGCATCGTCGACTCAATCCAGTAACAGGTGCCGCCGTACCAGAGAATTCCGCAGAAGTACCCGAGCAGCGTATTGCGCGCCACCCGCGGCCATCCAAAGCCATCCCTCGGGACCAGAAGCGCGATCAATAGCGGAATGAACGCTATCCAGGCCAGCGCGGCGCGCCAGTGAGGAAGCGGGCCCGCCACCGGAAATGGCAGTACCAGCAGCACACCGCTTTCTGCCGCAAGCACCCAGCCCAGTTTCGATCCAGCGCGCATCGGGTGCAGTCTACCATTTATCCGGCGCATACAAATTATTTATAGCCGTAAATTGTGCGCGCGCGACGCAGTCGGCAGTACACTCTTGCAATGCAGATTTTTCTTAAGGCCCTGGATCACGTTCTGGTCGGAATGTTCCTGATCGGCGGCGTCGGCTCAGCCTTTGTGATTGTCATCAGCTTCGTGGAAGACATGCATGAACTCCTCAGCAGGAACGATTAAGTTTCATTGGGGAATATCCATTTTGCAAGACCACGGAATTCCTCGTTTGATGGGACGCTGGCCTTGCATCTCGACGCATGATTGGTGTGTATGTCTTGATGAAAGCTGGCGAAGTATCCACACATTTTGCAGCTGTTTTGTGATGTAACGAGGCCATGCCAGAGCAGACCGTTTCCGCGCCCACACCGAACCGGGTACGCATTGTCGTCGCATCCACCGTGATGCTGACGTTCATTTCCTTTTGGAGCGCGGCTGCAATTGTTCTGAATGACCTGGCGTCTTCCGCGTTTTATGCCGTCGGGATCGCTGAACAGGATTTTGGCAAATCGGCGCCCTGGATCGTACTTGGCGTCATGCTGTTTTCGTTCGCGGTGCGCGCCGTTTACGTGGAAAGCTGTTCGATGTTCACGCGCGGCGGCGTCTACCGGATCGTGAAAGAGGGTCTCGGCAGCACCTTCGCCAAGGTCAGCGTCTCCGCGCTGATGTTCGACTACATCCTGACAGGCCCGGTCTCGGGAGTGTCAGCCGGTCAATACATCGTCGGCCTGCTCAACGAACTCTTGCGTCTCTGCGCCGAGCATCAGCTTCTTGGAGGCTCGCTTCTATCTAGTCCCGGCGTGGCCGTGCAGTTGCCAGTCAATTCCACCGCTGCCTTTCTCGCTGTCATCGTCACTGTCTACTACTGGTGGCTGAACGTCAAAGGAATTGAAGCGTCGAGCAAGCGCGCCGTCGACGTCATGAAAGTCACCACCGTGATGGTACTCATCATGATGGTGTGGGGCATCTTCTCGATCCTCTATAAGGGAGCACATCTCCCGCCCCTGCCCATACCTTCGAATTTCAACTTTACTCCCAGCTCATTTGGCTTCCTGGAACACACCAGCCTGGCGAAGACATTTGGACTATTCGGCGTTCTGATGGCCTTTGGCCATACCGTGCTGGCCATGAGCGGCGAGGAAACTCTCGCCCAGGTCAACCGCGAGATCCAGCATCCCAAGCTCAAGAACCTGAAGCGCGCCGCCATCGTCATTGCCATCTATAGCCTGATCTTCACCGGCGGAGCCTCTCTGCTTGCCGTCATGTTGATTCCCGATCGCGTCCGTGTGCCTATCTACGGCGACAATGTGATCGCTGGGATTGCGATGTACATGGTGGGACCACTCGCGCTTCGCGTTGCCTTCCGTATCTTCGTCGTGGTTGTGGGTTTTCTTATCCTCGCGGGCGCCATCAATACGTCCATCATCGGCTCGACCGGTGTGCTGATGCGGGTGGCCGAAGATGGCGTGCTGCATGACTGGTTCCGCAAGCCACAACGGAAATTCGGCACTCCTACCCGCATCATCAATCTTGTGACCGTGCTGCAACTTGCGACGATCATACTGAGCCGCGGCAACATCATTGTGATTGGTGAAGCCTATGCATTCGGCGTTATCTGGAGTTTTACGTTCAATGGGTTGGCAATGCTCGTACTGCGCTATCGCTACCGCGGCGTGCGAGGCTGGAAAGTACCTATCAATCTGCGGATTGGAAACACTGAACTGCCCATCGGCTTATTCTCCGTCTTTCTGGTCCTTTTCAGCACCGCAATCGTCAACCTGCTTACCAAGGAGGTGGCGACCGTCAGCGGCATTGCCTTTGCCGCCACTTTCTATATCATCTTTACCCTCTCCGAGAAGGACAATGCCCGCCGGCACGCCGCTACCGCGCGGGAGATGAAAGAACACTTTCAACTGGAAAATGACGACACCGTCAGCCGCGAGAATCTGCGAATCCGCCCCGGCTGCATTGTTGTCACAATGAGGGATATCCGAGCCGCAAAAGCGCTCCGCTGGGCCCTTGCGCACAGCTCCGAAGAGAGCCAGGACGTAGTTTTACTCACGGTCCGTTTGATGGGAGCCGGCGGTCCGGAATATATTGACGCTTCGCAGTTGGCCTTTACTGAACATGAGCAGATGATCTTTACCCAGGCAGTCGCGGTTGCGGAAAGCTTCGGACGCCATATCTCATTGCTGGTGGTTCCCGCCGGCGACCCTTTTGCGGCGATCGCGCAAACGGCAAATTCCCTGGAAGCGGCAACAGTTGTCGCCGGCCTTTCAACCCGCATGACGGCCGAAGAACAGGCCTTCTATTCCGGCAAAGCATGGGAAGCCCTGCCGGAACCCAAGCGGCAATTCACTTTCTATGTAATTATGCCGGATGGTTCAGCGAAGTTTTTCCATATAGGACCTCATGCGCCCGCCCTGCAACCGCAGGACGTAGAGTTAGTCCATCAGTTATGGCTGAAGTTTCGCGGTGACGCTTCCATGCACGAATTGCATCACAGTGACATTGTCACGTATGCGCTCGGCCGTCTCGCCATGGAGTACAAATTAAACCAGCAGGAAATAATCCAGGGTTTGCACCGATCCCTGGGAGACGGCAGTCAGTCGCAGTACAGTCAGATTGTTCCAGGGGAACAAGACCACGCGCCGATCCTGATACCCGCCATAGATACCCACGTTGGTACAACTGGATCTCAGGAAAAGACCGACTCTCCAGACAAGAGTCGCTGATGCCTCTACCCAGGAAACTAACCTGTAGACTATTCTTTCACGAAATACCACTTTTCTTAGCGTCCGCGTATTTGGAGAATGTTATAGTGTAATTTACTTCCGCGAACTAGATGGCGGATTCGCAGGAGTAACATTGATCAAGATTGGATCGAACATTGGAGGGATTGTGGATTTTAATAGACTCGTACATGAAATTGATTCAGAGATTTCACGACTGCAACAAGCTCGTGCGCTATTGACAGGAAAACCAACGACGCGAGGCCCGGGGCGTCCCAAGGCTGCAACGGTAACTCACGTGGCTGCCGTGGCTGCACCCAAGAAATCCGCAAAACGGAAGCGCCGCCTATCTCCTGAGGGACGCAAACGAATTGCCGATGCGATGCGGAAACGCTGGGCAGAGCGCAGGAAGCAGCAAGGAACGAAATAAGTCACAATGAATGCTCGAGAAACCAAGGCGGCGCAACGAGCCGCCTTGCGAGTATTTGTGTTGTAATCTTATAGCGTCGCCGCTTAGCGCTAGTCCTACCGCAAAATTCCGCCTGGCTGCAAATCGACTACTTCGATTTCCTTTCCCTGCAGGTGATGCCGCAATTCCTCCGGCCTTCCAGTCAGTTGCGGAAATGTTCCATAATGCATGGGAATTACTTCTCTCGCACCCACATACTCCGCTGCAAGCGCGGCTGCCCTGGGCCCCATCGTAAAGTGGTCGCCAATGGGCAGACAGGCCACCTCGGGCGCATATAGCTCCCGCAAAAGTTTCATGTCGCTGAACAGCGCAGTATCTCCGGAGTGATAGAGCACGGGTTCACCCTCGATTTGCAATACATACCCTGCGGCAACTCCGGCATAAATCACGGCTCCTTTGCCCTCTATGCTCGATGAGTGTTTGGCCTCCACCATGCAGATGTTGACGTCGTGAAAACGGTATGAGCCTCCAAGATTCATCCCTACGGTCTTCTTCACCCCTTGCGATGCCAGCCAGCCTGTCAGTTCATAGATTCCAACGAAGGTCGGGTGATACCGTTGATCCATGGACAACGCGTCTCCAATATGGTCGCCATGGCCATGGGTGCAAAGTACAAGATCTATTTTCCCGGGAGCTTTCCATCCCTTGGGACACGAAGGATTCGACTCGATCCAAGGATCGATCAAGATCGATGTGCCTTGAGCAGTTTCAAGAAAGAAGGTGGCATGACCTAACCACTGCAATGTCATCCCATGAAAATGCGGCATGGCTTTGTTCTCCTTAACAGTTTGAATTTGAAACAAACTTCTTTCTAATCGGATGCAGCGTTCAGTGCAAGGCTGCATGTCAAAATTCCGCTCGAAAGGCGAACTTCTTCCTTTGACCGTGACTGCCAGCACCCATTACCCTCCCGGCCCCAGTACCTGGAACCGAATGCGCAACCCTGGATTGCTGCGCCTGAGCACGCTTGAGTTTCTCCAGAGAAATGCCCAAGTCTATGGAGACCTCGTCCACTACAAAGCTTTCGGACGCCATGTCTTTCAGTTCAATCGTCCCGACATGGTGCAGGAAGTCTTGGTCCGCGACGCGGCCATGCAGCACCGCGGCATCGTGATGCAGCGCGCGAAATTTGTGCTGGGAGAAGGGCTGCTGACCAGCGAAGAGCCCGCCCATATGCGCCAGCGAAAATTGGTCCAGCCTGCATTTCATCGCCAGAGAATCGCGGCTTATGCAGAAACTATGCTTCAGTTTGCCGACGAGATGACAACACGATGGCCGAGCGAGGCCACCTTCGATATCCATCGCTCCATGCTTGAGCTGACCTTGCGCATTACGGGAAAATGTCTGTTCGATAGCGATGTGGAATCGGAAGTCAAAACCATCTCCGATTCCGTAACTGCCTTTATGGGATTTCTTCCGCTGGCATTCTTGCCATTTCCTCACCTGCTGCTGAAAATTCCCTTCGACTTTCTAGGTCGTATCCAGA
>JAJZDO010000272.1 GCA_021805955.1 Acidobacteriota bacterium | reverse complement strand
ACAAACGCGGTGGTCATGCGTCCGGCGGCGGAGTGCTCGTCAAACTCCAGCAGTTCTTCGACCTCCTGCCGCTCTTCCGGTTCCATCTCTTCCAGGATGGCCTCGGAGCGTTCATCGGAAAGCTCATTCAGCAGATCGGCGGCGGCAGCCGGGTCCATCTCTTCGACGATATCGGCGATTCGCTCCTCGTCGAGCGACTCAAGCAGCGACTTCTGGAGCTTGGGATCGACCTCTTCCAGCGCTTCTGCGGCCACTTCCTCATCGAGCGTTTTGAAGATGGCGTCGCGTTCGGCTGGAGCCAGGTCCGCCAGAATTTCAGCCAGGTCAGAGGGGTGCAGATCAGCCAGGCGCTCATGCTCGATGCGCAGTTTGACGCGCCGCGCCGGGTCTACCTCGATGACATCGACAAAGTGCCAGGGAATGACGCGCGTACTGACGCCCTGCGCCAGCGCATCAAGGGCACGGCGCGGCAAGACCCCTTTGAAGACGCGCTGCACGGCTCCGCGAAGTCCGATCTCGACCTCGGCGACGCGTAGCAGGTGGGCGCTGCCCTGCCCCAGCCACTCCAGCACAACATCGTTGACACGGACCACTTTGCGTCCGTGAATGTCGATGATCTGACGGTCGATCAGGTCCTGCCACAGGAAAAGGTAGTTTTCATCTCCCGCCAGCGGCAGCAGGACGTTGGGCGAGCGCAGTTCCAGATTGCCAGCCGGTGTTTCAATCACCTGGGCCGCGTGGACGATGCGCTTGCCATCCCGCGTCTTCAGGATCAGCCCGGCTACACGGCCGGCTTCGGCGCCGGTGAAAACTGCGACGTCTTTGAGGTGTCCATACGCTTTCCCGCTGGCATCGGTGACGGGGGTACCGAGCAATGCGCTGAGACTGACGCGAGCTGTGGTGCGAGAAGTCATTCGAGCTTGAGTGTAAAACATTCCAGCGATGAATTTTGCGTAGTTTCAGGAACAGCTTGACACCACGCGCCTCAGCCTTGAAACTGCCTATGAGTGAGCGAGATGTTTCGCCCTTGCCATGAATCCTTGCCGCGCTCCAGAGGAAAGATTGTCGAAGCCTGAGACAGAACGGATACGACTTCAACTTGCTTCCACGATGGAGAGCGTCTCCAGGGTGGAAGAAGAGGCAGAAAAGCTTATTGAAGCGGCGGGTATCGACTCAGATGAGGGATTCAAGCTGGTGATGGGTATCCGCGAAGCAGCCGTGAATGCCGTGCTGCACGGCAACAGTTATGATCCGGCAAAATTCATCACGGTCACACTGGAGTGCTCCCAGGAACAACTGATGGCGACCGTAGCGGATGAGGGGACAGGATTTGACATGGAAAAGCTACCTGATCCGCTGGCTGAGGAAAATATCCTTCGAGGCACAGGACGAGGAATCTTCCTGATACGATCGTTCTTCGATGAGGTAAACTTTCGACAACTACATCCGGGCACTGAAATACGGCTTGTAAAAAAGTTTGCGGCTTCAACTGGCGCTTCCAGCTAGCGAGACGCGATACCATCTGAAAAAAGACCAGGAGGAACACACTGTGGCATTATCCATTGCAACACGCGAACTGGATGGCGTAACGATTCTGGACCTGAGCGGGCGCATCACGCTTGGCGAAGGAAGCGTACAACTACGCGACGCGATCCGTGAACTGATCAGCAAAGGCATCAAGAATATTCTGATCGGCCTGGGCGAAGTGAACTACATTGACAGTTCTGGATTGGGTGAGCTTGTGAGCGCATACACAACCGCAAAGAATCAGCAGGCGAATGTGAAGCTGCTGAACCTGACAAAAAAGGTGAAAGATGTTTTGCAGTTGACCAAGCTGTACACGGTTTTTGATATCTATGAGGATGAGGCAAGCGCCATAGCGTCCTTCAAGTAGATTCAGTTTCTCCCTTCCCAACCGAAAGCGCCGGACACAGCCATGTGTCCGGCGCTTTCGGTTTTGCAGCTTGTCGGTTCTCGATCGGAATCGATTCGATCGATCTACAACAGGATCAAAACTTGACAGCGGGAGCGGTGCGCGCCGACTGGCTGGCCTCAAAATATGCATTGTTCGGGGCAAAGCCAAGCATGCCCGCCCAGACGCTGTTGGGAAACTCGCGCACGAAGGTGTTGTAGCTGCGCAGCGAATCGTTATAGCGGCGGCGGCTGACGCCGATGCGATTTTCCGTGCCGGAAAGCTCATCCTGCAGGCGGAGGAACTCCTCGTTGGAGCGGAGCTGAGGATAGTTTTCGGTAAGTGCCAGCAGGCGGCCAAAAGCCGAATCCAACTGACCATTGGCCGCAATCTTGTCTTTCGGAGTATGCGCATTCAGCAGTCCGGCGCGAGCGTTGGCGATGTCGCTGAAGACCGAGTTCTCTTCCTTGGTGAAACCCTTGACGGTCTCCACCAGGTTGGGGATGAGATCCGCGCGTCGCTGCAACTGAACATCGACATCGGACCAGCTTGTGCGCACCTGTTCATCGAGGGAGACAAGCTGGTTTTGTGTGCTTTTGAAGCTGCCAAAGATCATCAGGCCGATGAAGATGAAAACTGTAACAATCCCGACGAAAATCCATAATCCGCGTTTCATTGTATTTGCTCCTCCAGGTTCAGCCGAAGCTTGCGGCTCCGGGCAAAAAATATCGTTCTACGTTGGCTACCAGCCTCCACCGGCTCCGCCGCCGCCGGATTGGCCCCCGCCAAAACCGCCAAAACCTGAATCTCCACCACCGCCACCAAAACCGCCACCGCCAAAACCGCCACCGCCAAAACCGCCGCCCATCATCATGCCAAGAAAAAGACCGAGGATGCCACGCGAGCCAAGGAAAACAAGAACCCCCAGAATCAGGACTATGCGAATCAGCAGCCCGATGGGTGACACGGAGTGGCGATGACGATGGGCGGCGGCTGAGGCATCCTGCTGATCTGAAGTCGCGGAGTCAGCCGTGCCAGAATCAGCATGAATGACGCTGGCGATCTGGCTGACTGCGGTGAGCACGGCATCGTCGTAGTTGCCGCTTTTCAGATATGGCACCATCGCGCGACCGATATCACCGGTTTTGCCGTCGGGCAAGATTCCTTCCAACCCGTAGCCGACCTCGATCCAGTATTTGTGATCGTCAACGGAAAGCAGCATCAGAATGCCGCGGTCTGAGCCTTTGGGTCCTACTTTCCAGCGCTCTTCGAGCCGATTGGCAAAGTCCGCCGCGTCGTCTCCATTCATGTTGTGGACGGTGACGACGGCGATCTGCGCATTGGCGCCGCCGTGATCCAATCTGGAGCAAATCTGGTCAAGGCGTTCGATGGTTGCGTCAGAAAGGACGTGAGCAAAATCGGAGACGTAATCCTGCGGCTGCGGCAGTGACTCGACCGTCTCCGCTGTCGCCTTGCAGGCGAGCAAGAGGACCAGACAGGCAAGTGGCAGCATGAGTCCAGCAAAGATAGAGCGAAGACGCATCACCAGTATTGTACGCGGAGCATGACACCGCGGTTCCATCGTGAAATCTCGCGCGTGAAAGAAGCCGGCTGACGCATACGCACCGGGGCAGATATGCTGGAAGGAATGAGCCCCACTGTGAACCCACCCGTTGCCCGCAAAGAAGCCGTCCATCGCACGTTCCATGGCATCACCCTCACCGATGAGTATCGATGGCTTCAGGATGGCTCCAGTCCGGAGGTGATTGCCTACCTGGAAGCCGAAAACGCCTACACTGAGGCGATGACGGCGACGCTGGAACCGTTGCGCGAGAGTTTGTATCAGGAGATGCTCAGCCACATTCGCCAGACCGATGAGAGCGTTCCCTATCGCGACCGGGGATGGTGGTACTGGTCGCGGACCGAAGAGGGCAAGCAGTATGCGCAGTATCTGCGTCGTGCGGATGCGCCGGATTCACGCGAAGAGATGCTGCTCGATGGCAACGCGCTGGCGGCTGGAAAATCGTTCATGGCGATAGGAGATATGGATGTTTCCGATTGCGGGCGATGGTTGGCCTACACGGTGGACTACAAGGGATTTCGTCAGTACAGTCTGCATATTCGTGAGATTGCCACTGGCCAGGAACTGGAGTTTGTGCGGGAACGCGTTGGCTCGATCTGCTGGGCTGCGGACGACAGGACGCTGTTTTATACGGTGGAGGATGAGGTACAGAAGCGGCAGTTTCAGTTGTGGAAACATCGGCTGGGCAACGATCCCACACGCGAAGCAACGACACATGAGGAGTTGGTGCTGGAGGAGCCGGACGAGCGCTTCAACATCCATGTGAGCAAAACGCGCGACGGGGAATATCTGCTGCTGAATATGGCCAGCCACACGACGAGCGAGATTCACTACCTGCCTGCGGATCGGCCGTCGGATGCCTGGAAGGTGATTCGCCCGCGTCATGAAGATCATGAGTATGACGTTGACCATCGGAACGGCCATTGGCTGATGCGCATCAACGACAGAGGACGCGACTTCCGCGTAGTGACGATTTCTGTGAGTGCTTCCGGCACGCCGACGGGGTTAGAACTGATTCCGCATCGCGGAGGAATCATGATTGAAGATATCGAAGTCTTCGCGGAGTTCCTGATTGCCTGCGAACGCGAAAATGGCCTGCCACAGTTTCGGATCCATCGTTTTGTGAACGAAATGGAGTTGCAGAAATCCGGCGAAATTCTCTTTCAAGACCCGTCGTATTCGGCTCATGCAAGCCACAACGCGGAGTTCGACACGAGCAGTTTTCGCTACGCCTATCAGTCGCTGACCACGCCGGCCTCAGTGTTTGAATACAATCTGGAAACCGGCGTTTCGACGCTGCTGAAGCAGCAGGACGTCCCGGGCGGATTTCAACGGGAACGATACACGAGCGAGCGAGTGTGGGCGCAGGCTGCGGACGGCGTCAAAGTGCCCATCTCGCTGGTCTATCGAAAAGACTGTTTTGAACGCGGGAAGAATCCGCTGTATGTCTATGGCTACGGATCGTATGGCTATGCGCTGCCGGTTGGCTTCAATGCAAATCGGCTGTGCCTGCTGGATCGCGGAGTGGTGATGGCCTATGCGCATATTCGCGGCGGCGGAGATATGGGGCAGACCTGGCACGACGATGGAAAGATGCTGCGCAAGCAGAATACCTTCACCGACTTCCTTACCTGCGTCGAACACCTGACAGAGAGCGGATATGGCGATGCGGAGCGGGTGGCGATTGAAGGCGGCAGCGCCGGAGGATTGCTGATGGGCGCAGTCGTGAACCGGGATCCGTCGCGCTTCCGCGTTGTGCTTTCGCATGTGCCGTTTGTAGATGTGATGAACACGATGCTGGACCCGACTCTGCCGCTCACCGTTCCTGAGTATGAGGAGTGGGGCGATCCCAACGAAGCCCGGTATTTTGCGTATATGCTGAGCTACTCGCCCTACGATAATTTGAAGCCGGGCGAGTATCCGGCGATGCTGGTGAAGACCAGTTTGTATGACAGCCAGGTGATGTACTGGGAGCCAGCCAAATATGTGGCCAAACTGCGGACACTGAAGACGAATGCTCGTCCGCTGCTGCTGCACACCAACATGACGGCCGGACACGGTGGCGCCAGTGGACGCTACGATTATCTGAAGGAAATCGCCTTCGATTACGTGTTTCTGCTGGAGCAACTCGCGATTGCTGAGCAGAGTTAACCTGGTCCAACGTGTGGTCGGCAGGAGCCAGATCACCGCCCCGCGACAACCTCATTGGTGACGGAATCGCCTTCGCCTGGCGCGAGAAAGAGATTCTGTTCCAGCCCGTGTTGGCGCGTGTAGAGATCAAAATAGCGGCCACCCATCGCATACAACTCGTTGTGAGTTCCGCGTTCGACAATCTGGCCCGCCTCAACCACCAGAATCTGGTCCGCTCGGCGGATGGTGGACAGGCGATGCGCGATGACGAAGGTGGTTCGTCCGCGCATCAACTCATTCAGTCCAGCCTGAATCATCGCCTCAGACTCTGAATCGAGCGAGCTGGTAGCTTCATCCAGAATCAGAATCCGAGGATTGGCAAGCAACGCGCGAGCGATGGAAAGCCGCTGGCGCTGGCCCCCGGAGAGCTTGACGCCGCGTTCGCCGACAATGGTGTCGTATCGCTCCGGAAAATTCTCTGCAAACTCATCCACGCGCGCCGTGCGGCAGGCGAAGAGAAACTGTTCTTCGCTGGCTTCCGGGCGAGAAAACATGACGTTCTCGCGGATAGAGCCGTCAAAGAGAAACGAGTCCTGAAGGACAACGCCGAGCTGCGAGCGATAGCTGTCCAGACGAACTGTGGCCAGGTCGATACCATCGACGGAAACAAAACCGGAGTCCGGCTTGTGAAAGGCGCATACGAGGCTGATGATGGTGCTTTTACCGGACCCGGATGAGCCGACCAGCGCGGTGACTGTGCCGGGTTCAGCCTGAAAGTCGATGCCACGCAGAACAGGTTTGTCCGGATCGTAGGCGAACTCAACCTGAGAAAACTGCACCCTGCCGTCGATGGGTGACATGAGGCGCGTGCGCGAAGCATCCGCGTTTTCGTCCAGTTCAGCCAGAATCTCCGTCGTTCGATCCAGGCCGGCAAATGCCTCGGAAAGCTGCGTGCCGATATTCACGATCTGAAAGACCGGCGCGATCATGAAGGCGAGAAAAGCAAGATAGGAGACGTAATCGCCCACCAGCCAGCGGTGCTGCATGACAAGATGCCCACCCAGCCACATCACGATGCAGGAGACCAGCCCAAGCACTGTAGTGGAAGCGGCTGAAAGCGTGCTGGTCATGGTGAGCGAGCTGATGACATTCTGTAGCAGCCGGTCGACACCGCGACCAAAGACGGACGACTCGCGCTCCTCGGCATGATAGCCCTTGATGACACGCACGCCGCCCAGCGATTCCGTCAATCGCCCGGTGACCTCGGCGTTGATCTTGGCGCGCTCGCGAAAGATGGGGCGAATCTTCTTGAAGCCCGATTGCAGAACAACCGTGAAGACTCCGATAACCGCAAAGACGGTGAGCGTGACAATGGCGCTGCGGTGAAGCAGATACGCAAAGGCGAGCACTGAGGTGAGGACGCCGCCGACAAACTCCACCAGGCCTGTACCGATCAGGTTGCGCACGCCCTCGACATCATTCATGATGCGTGCAACGAGAGTGCCGGTGCGATTGGAATCGTAATACGCAACCGAAAGCTGGCCAACATGGCGCTGCACCTGCTTGCGCAGTTCGCTGATCAGCTTCTGCCCTTCCTTCGAGAGAAGCTGGGTGAGTGCAAATGCCGTGACGGCTTGCACGATGGTGGCGACAAAGACAGCGGCAATCAGCCTGGGCAGAAGACTCGGCACCGGATGCGCGGCGTTGAGCACGCCGTCCACCAGAAACTTGGTGAGATACGGCAACGTGAGGCCGGCTACCGTCTTGATGGCGACCAGCACCATGCCAAGCGCGATGAGCCAGCGTCGCGGCTTGACCAATGACCAGATGGTAGGCCACAGGCGCTTGAGACTGACTTTGCGCTTGGTCTGGTCAACGACAGATCTGCCGCCGCCGCGCGCGCCGCGCTCCGCCTGCATGTTCATTCCTCCGGAGCGGATGTTGCCGCG
>JAJZDO010000957.1 GCA_021805955.1 Acidobacteriota bacterium | reverse complement strand
GGCCTTGATCGTTGCAGGATTGTATTGCGGCGTGGGGGTGGCGGTTTCTCGTTGTAAAGAGAGGCGCACTTCCACGTGACCACGAACAACATGTTCCTTGATGGCTTTCCGCCACTGAATCTCGATCGCGTCCATGCCGTTGGGCAGATAGAACTGCAAATCCAAATAGCGGTGATTGACGCTTTTCAGCGTCAGGGCGAAGGTGGTGTTTCCGGGCGCGACGCCGGTCAGGCGGGCGAACCCGGTCATGGAACGAATTGGAACTTGACTCATACATGATTCCTTGCGGCAACGGCGGCCTCGGAGATATCGAAAAATTGCAGTTGATGCAGCTTCTGAAATGTGGGAGAACTTGTGAGCAATTCCTCATACGTGCCAATGGCGGTGATCGAACCTTCTTCAAGGACCGCAATTCGTGTGGCCCGTCGCACAGTGGAGAGGCGATGGGCAATGACGAAGACGGTGCGGTGCTGCATCAGGTTTGCCAGCGCAGCCTGCACCAGAGATTCGCTTTGGGCGTCGAGCGCGGAGGTGGCCTCGTCCAGAATCAGGATGGGTGCGTCTTTTAGCAAAGCGCGGGCGATAGCTAAGCGCTGACGCTCGCCACCGGACATGCGAAAACCTTTTTCTCCGATGACGGTGTCATAGCCTTCCGGCATCTGCTCAATAAAGTCGTGCGCCAAGGCGGCCTTGGCGGCGTCGAAGATTTTCTGCTTGGGAACGTCGGGCTGTCCGTAGGCAATGTTGTTGCGCACCGTGTCGTTGAACAGAATGGTTTCCTGGGTCACCTTGGCGATGAGTGCGCGCAAGGAGTGGAGGCTGACATCGCGCAGGTCATGGCCGTCGATCATGATGGCGCCGCCGGTGACATCGAAAAAGCGAGGAATCAGGTTGACGAGGGTGGTCTTTCCCGCTCCGCTGGGGCCAACGATCGCGATGACCTCGCCACGATGAGCGGTCAGAGTTACGTCATGCAGCACTTGTTTCTGGCCTTCTTCGTCCGCATAGGAAAAGTTGACGTGATTGAACGAAAAGGTCTTTTTGAAGGCCTTCAAATGCACAGGACGAGGTTTTTCGCGGACATCGTCCTGGGCATCCATGAAGTTGAAAATGGAAGACGAGGCACCCAGGGCTTGCTGAAAGTTGTTATAGAAAAGCGCGAATTTCCGCACCGGATCGTAGAGCTTGAACACGGCGACAATAAAGGCGAGAAAGACGCCTTCCGTCATGGCGTGCTGCTGGATGCGAGTTCGACCGAGCAGCAGCAGCAGCGCGATCGCAACGAAGCCAATGAAGTCCATCAAGGGTGAGCTGATGGCCTGGGCGCTTACCGAGCGTAAATTGGCGCGGAACAGGCGTCGCGCTGCGGAGCGGAACCGGACCATTTCCCAAAGCTCCATGTTGAAGGCCTTGACGATGCGGTTGCCGGTGACGGTCTCATGCAGGATGTTCTGGATTTCGGCGAGCTTGTCCTGTCCGGTGCGGGTCGTGCTGCGGACGCTGCGGCCAATGCGCCGCGCCGATGAGATGACCACAGGAACGAACAGCAACAATACCCAGGCCAGCTTGCCGCCATACAAAATGACAACGGCAATGAGGAACAGGAAGGTGAAGAATTGCTGTAGAAATTCCGACATGACCGTCGACATGGCAAACTGCACTCGCTCCACGTCATTGATCAATGTCGAGAGGATGGTTCCCGTCGAGTGTTTTTGAAAGAAGGAGACCGAACGGCGCAGGATGCTTTCATACAGGTCGTTGCGTAGATCCGTAATCAAACCGTATCCGGCGTAGTTTGACAAATATGTTCCCAAATAGTCGCACAGGCTTTTGACGATGGATGACACTACCAGCGCAAAGGCGACCATGGTCCATGCGTTGTGAAAATGACCGGGAACCAGTTGCTCCAGATTCAGTTGCAACACCCGCCCGTGAACGACAACGTGGAACAACGGTAAATGAGGGGTAATGTCGGAGGGTCGGAGAACCTGGTCGAAGATGGGCTTGATCAGCAGGATGCGAAATGCGTCCAGCAGGCCAACCGTGGCCATCAACAGGACGGAAGCCAGCGCCTGCAAGGAGTAGGGTCGCACATAGGCCAGCAGGCGGAGATAGAACCTCATGCTCTCGCCCCTTGCATTGCAGGACCTGGCCGGTGGCGATGAGCGCAGGGCTTGTCGATGGGCGAAGCGTTTGGGCTCACCCATTTACAATTCTGATCCCGCTGCGGTCTCGGTTGCATCTGGGGCACGCCCATGATTGTAGAGGAAGGGTGGCATTCTCGCGCGGGAGGGGACGCGATCCAGTCGCAGATCTTGCTTGAAATCCCTCCGACCAGGGACGATCCTGCGTTAGGGGACACTGTTGCGGGCCTGATTGCTGCACTATGTGAAGTGTGCCCGACAATAGGCACAGACCCATGAATTCGAACCCGCGAAGCACAGATTCCGATGCTGAATGTGCGGTTGTACGCGAGATGGAAACTTAGTCGAGCAGGTGCAGTTCTTTTCCTGGCTTGAAGCGGACGGCGCGTCCGGGAGCAATGGGCACTTCCGCACCAGTCCTGGGATTGCGTCCGATCCCGGTTTTGCGGGGTTTGACGCTGAAAACGCCAAATCCACGCAGTTCAATGCGGTCGCCCGCGGCCAGAGCATTCTTCATGCTGAGGAAGACGGTATCGACGGCGGCCTCTGCCTTGACTCGAGGAAGGCCGGTACGTTCGGCAACTTTATGTACCACGTCTTGTTTGATCAATTGAATGACTCCCTTCAGACTGTTGGATGCACGCGACGTTGCGTAACACCATGCTAGGTTCGGCTTTTCGAGATTGTCAATGGAGCGGCAGTCTCGTACACTCGCCCTAAAGCCAACTATTTTGCGGGACCGCGCTGCGGGCCACCGCTGGCGCATGCCAACCGAACGGGGAGAAAGATGTCGATTAAGAGTGATCGCTGGATCCGCGAAAATGCGCTCCAGAACCGAATGATAACGCCATTTAGCGAGAAACAGGTCCGCGAAGGAGTGATTTCTTACGGGCTTTCTTCGTACGGATATGACCTGCGGGTATCCGACGAATTCAAGATCTTTACCAACGTCAACAGCACGGTGATTGATCCGAAAAACTTCGACGAGCGCTCGTTCGTGACCACGCAGGCAGACTCGGTGGTGATTCCTCCGAACTCTTTTGCGCTGGCGCGTTCGGTGGAGTATTTCAAGATTCCGCGAGACGTGTTGACGATTTGCGTGGGCAAGTCAACGTATGCGCGCTGTGGCATTATCGTGAATGTGACGCCCTTCGAGCCGGAGTGGGAGGGTTTTGTTACCCTCGAGATTTCCAATACCACTCCCCTGCCAGCCCGTATCTATGCCATGGAAGGTTTATGCCAGATCTTGTTTTTCCAGTCCGATGAGATTTGCGAAATCAGCTACGCAGACCGTAAAGGGAAATATCAAAACCAGCAGGGGATCGTGTTACCCAAGCTGTAAGTTGCACGGTGGGAGAGCTTGTTTGTTGAACGCCATGAAAGACGGTGCAATGTGCCGCCGCTGAATCCATCTTCACTCCACGCGGTAAGGACAACCTCCGCCGCAGGTGCAGACAGACGGACCGTGGTTCGCCTGCCGGAGGCGCGAATTCGCGTGTATGTTGTGGGACTCGATGCAATGCGCATTGTCGGGTTGCAGGCAATGTTCGAGAAAAATACTGGAATCGACATCATGAAGGAGGGCATTGCTTCTCTGCCGAGTTCTGAACGAGGACCGGATTCAACCGTGAACATGGTGGTCGTGGGTGCGAATGCCGGACCCGATATCTTCAGCGTCATCGCTTCGATTCGCTCAGCACATCCAGATTTGCCGATCATCGTCATGTCCCATGCATCGGGCGGAGAGGCAATTTTAAGAGTGCTGAT
Source organism: Acidobacteriota bacterium (assembly GCA_021805955.1). The sequence continues at coordinate 3,666 of JAJZDO010000957.1, read as the reverse complement.
GCTGGGAGCGAAAGGCTTTCTGCATGAAGCCAGCACGGCGGGACAGTTTGAGAAAGCGGTTCGCATGGTGGCTTCAGGATCGATTTGGGCTCCGCGGCGCGTGCAGGCAGAACTTATTAGTCGGCTGCTGGCGGTTGTCGAGTCTCAGCGTCCCGGTGTTACAGCCGGGGTCAGTTTCACGGGTCGGGAGCAGCAGGTTTTGAATTTACTGCTCGATGGAAGTTCCAACCGGGAAATTGCCCGGAGTTTGAAGATTGAAGAACGCACTGTCAAATCCTACGTGACCAAATTGATGCAGAAGATGGGAGTCAAGAACCGCACCGCGCTTACGATGCGCGCGCAAGATCGATCGACGACCATGTTGTCGGCAGCGCCGTTTCACTTGCCGGGGGAACCGTAGCCGAGCCATAGTGCTGATCCAGCGCCAAAGTGAATGCCAGCGGAAGTCAGTACCGCTTATCTATTCGTAACGTTACGGAAGGGGGCCAACATCCGTACTCTTTTCGAATGTTCTCGATTGGATTGTAATGATTTCACCGACTAAGGATTTGGGAGAATCCGGGGGTTGCAATGAGCAGGGAATCGCGCATTGCAACCCTTTTTTTTTGGCGCTAGCCCTTTTTTTTCAACTCCTTCACCTTTTTTGGCATCCTAGTAATCTGTAGTTGATAAACGTCTATGGAGAGTGCAAGAAGATGGGTGCTCCCATGGATGTTCACACTGAAAAAGGGAGCGAGGAATTGAGATTATTTATGATGAACAAATTTGTTGTAGCCACGTGTGCCGTTGCCGTTACATTCATGGGCTCCCAGGCCTTTGCCGGTTCGAGCCGGCAGCAACTTGCGAGTCGCCTGAATGCCGCGTCCGACGTTATAACCCAGATTGAGTCGATACCTGCCAAGTCTATTCCGATGAGCATTATGTCCAACGCAACCTGCGTGGCTGTCGTTCCTGGATACAAAAAGGCAGCTTTCGTTGTCGGAGGCAGCTATGGCCAGGGAGTCGTTACTTGTAGGACAGGCGACGGTCGTTGGAGCGCTCCGGCGTTTGTACAGATGGCGGGTGGCAGTTTCGGTTTCCAGATCGGCGGTCAGTCGACGGACCTGGTGCTCATCGCTGTCAACCAGCTTGGCATGCAGGATCTATTGAAGAGCAAGTTCAAGATTGGCGGCGATGCTGCAGCATCTGCGGGTCCAGTAGGACGCAATGCGGCCGCAGCCACAAACCTCACCTTGAAATCCGAGCTGCTGACCTATTCGCGCAGCCAAGGCCTCTTTGCAGGGATCGACTTAAATGGAACGGTTGTCAACCAGAACACGGAAGATACGCGTACCTTTTACGGCCATGACATCCCGTTCGACACGATTCTTAAAGGCGATGTAGCGACGCCTCCAGCGGCCCGGCAATTTGTCAGAACCGTGGCCCGCTATTTCCGCAAGTCTCAGTAGCTGAATCACGACGAAGAAAAAGCGAGCCTAAGGGCTCGCTTTTTCTTTTGGGCGCGCCAGGCATGGGCGCGCAGCGCGTAAGCGCAACTGAGGTGGCAGCGGTGGTCACTTTGGAGACTTGGGGGTGAAATTCCCCTGCAGGCCCTGATGGTGGGAACTGCTAGCCGAACAGCAAGGGTGCCCGTCGCAAGGCGGAATCTGAAGGAAGTTGTAGGCAAATCTGCGGCCCGACGAACAGGAACCGAATAGAGGCGGCCTTACTTTAGCGAGAGGGCCACAAGACTCGAAGCCCGATACCATCCGGAAGGTGAGGAGGTAGATTCGGCGGGTATATGCAGGGAAGGTCGCGCGAATTACCCTGGGAAGTCTGTCAGCCTGCCTCGGGCTAACCCGCATCGTAAGCTGCTGGGGCCGAACATCATCAGGACCGGCACGGGACCTTTGGCATCGGTCGGTGTGACGAGCGTCATGCGGAGGTTGACGTTGATGAGCGGATAGGAGGCGTTGTCGCCGTGGCCGTTCAACTCGGTGGCGATGACGGGGTGAAAGCCGACGTTCTCGTTTTCGGCGGCGACGACGGTCCAGGTGACTTTGTGGACATTTTGTGGGACGGAGCCGTAGACGTATTCGTTGAAAGCCTGCACGATTTGCGGGCGACGCTGCTGCCACCACATTTGCGCGGTGGTGACTTTTTGCCCGTTGTTGAGCGTCAGCGCATCCGGCAGATTGGGAAATGGGTTGGCCTTCGACCCGTCGTAATTCGCGTGGTCGGGAGCTTTGGGGTTTCCGTTGGGGCCGGGCCGCAGAGCCTGGATGCCGAGTTGATGCAGCATGTTCTGATGGTCCTGGTCGGCGGTAAAGGTGACAGCAGGGGGCAGCGAGCGATTGGCTGCCGAACTTTGTGCCTGTGCCGGGAAGCTCGATAGAGCGAGTGCGGCGGAGAGGGAAATGGTTGCCGGCGTCGAAACGAAGCGCATGGAGATTTGCATGGGTGTCCTCTGGATGTCCGCGTCCAAATCGATTTAGTTCGGCGTCCATACTAACATTCGATATGGAACGGGCAAAAGAATCTCGCAAAACCGTACATAGGTTTTTGCGGGAGAGGGCTGCAAGTCCGGCGAGATTGAGAGGCGGCGCGTGTATCTGGCGGCTTCTTACGCGTGATACCTATCACAGCCACTCGGCCACCAAGTTGTATATTCTCACCGGTTGACACGCGGACAGTAGGGCAAGTGCAGTTTCTGGAAAGAACAACTCAATCCAGTTTGTCAAAGGACAGCGATATGAATCGATACAAGACAGTATTGGCCACTCTGATGTTTGTCGGTATGGCAACGTGTACCATGCTGGCGCAAAGCGGCGGGGCGGATGTGTACAAAAGCAAATGCGCCATGTGTCATGCGGCCGATGGCAGCGCGAGCTCCCCGGTAGGGAAAATGATGAAAGTGCCATCGTTCCTGACGCCGGAGGCAAAGAAGACGTCGACGGCCGACTATGTCGCCACTGTAAAAAATGGAAAAGGCAAGATGCCAGCCTATGCCAGCAAGCTGTCCGACGCGCAAATCAAAGACGTGGTCGCTTACATTCGCACGTTGCAGAAAAAGTAGTCGTTTCGGGCAATGGGGGAAGCTGGCGGCGCGTAGCAACCTGGTGAACTGTATTTTGTTTGGTTTTCCGCGCAAAGAACGCGGCAGGGGTCAAAGACCCGATGCATACGATTTCCTCCGTACCGACGGTGTTCCTCCACAGCAGTCCGGCTGGCCTCGGGTCTGATGATTTCTGCAGCGGTAGCGCCGGCCGGATGCTTGTATCTGAACTGTTTTCCGCAGGGGTTGCGTTGCGGAGGTGCGAGCGCAAGTTCCACAGCGACTTGTCCGATGCCGCGAGACCTGCGATCGGCACGAGATTGCTGATCGCAGGATTTTTTGTCTTCTTGATGCTGGCGATTCCTCGGGCGTTGCTGGCGAAGGATGCGGACTGCCTGTCCTGCCATGCGGACAAGACGATGCAGGATGCGTCGGGGAAAAACGTCGGCGTGGATGCGACGCTGTTTCACTCCAGCATTCACGGCAGCCTGGCTTGCAGCGATTGTCATTCTTCCATCCACCAATATCCGCATCCGGACCATCCGGCGGCGGTACAGTGCGCGACCTGCCATGCGGACGAGGCGAAGGGGCTTGCGGGCAGTGTCCACGCCAAGGCCGGCGCAAATCCTTGC
>JAJZDO010000989.1 GCA_021805955.1 Acidobacteriota bacterium | reverse complement strand
GCCCTCTGTCTGCGAACGGCGGGTTGAGACCACGCTGGCGTTTCTACTGGAACAGTGTCCGCATGTTCATGGGTTTCTTTATCACTTTCTGGACATTGAAAGTGGTGAGCGGCTTTTCGGCTCAGAACTCTCTTCCATCGACACCTCTCTGCTGCTCTCCGGCATTCTGTTATGTCGCCAATATTTCAGCGACAATCTTCGCATCCATGCGCTGGCGACCACTCTGTACAATCGCGTGGATTGGCAATGGATGCTGAACGGCAGCGACACGCTGTCAATGGGCTGGCTTCCGGAAACAGGATTCATCAAATATCGTTGGGACGTCTATGCCGAGATGCTGACGATGCTGCTGATGGCGATCGGCGCATCTCGCAATGCCATTCCGCCGAGCGCCTGGAACGCTGTGACTCGTCCAATTATTGAGTTTGGCGGCATCGAATTCATCAGCGGCATAGCGCCGCTGTTTATTCATCAGTATGCGCACGCCTGGTGCGATTTCCGGCATCTACGCGATGAACACGCCAACTATTTCGTGAATTCGATTGCGGCCACGCGGGCCCATCAGCTCTTTTGCCTTACGTTGGGCCGCCAGTTTCCGTGGATGGACCAGAACCTATGGGGCATCACGGCTTCGGAATCGCCCACGGGATATCGCGTGTGGGGTGGGCCGCCGGAATTCGGCGGAATTGACGGCACCATTGTGCCGTGCGCGACAGCGGGCTCGCTGGTTTTTTTGCCCGCCGAGTGTTCGCATGTTTTGTTGTCCATTCGCGAAAAATACGGTGAAAAGGCCTGGACCCGCTATGGATTCATCGACGCATTTCAGCCGCAGTCCAACTGGTATGCTGAAGATCAACTTGGCATCGACATAGGCATCAGCGTGCTGATGGCGGAAAATCTTCGCACCGGTTTCTGCTGGAACTACTTTATGAGAAACAATGAAATCACGAATGCCATGCAGATGGTTGGGTTCGAGCCTGACCTGGGAAATTCAGAAGCGTTCTAACTCGATATGTCGCATTGGCAATCTACAAGGGGCTTTGGCGCTATTCCCGATCGCCGATAAGCCACACCGCAGGCAACCCACCCAAGACTTCTCCTGCACTCAGCCGCGCCGCGCCGTTCACAGTATCGGCATGGACTGTCGCTCCAGTCAGGACATTGGTAAAGGTCATTGGCTTCGACGGACTGGATCCTGCTGCGGGAACATCGAGGAAAGTCCGCTGAAAATTTTTCCTCAGGTCCTCCAGCACCGCCGGTCCCGATAACAAAGAGAAAAACCAGCGTGCCGCGATGGTCAGCAAAATTTTTCCGCGATACTCCCGTGCGAAGGCAACCAGGTGCTCGGCATTGTCTCCCTCCGCGTTCAAAGGCCGATAGCTGCCGCGCAGGAGCAGGTCGTGCTGCTGCTCTCGCAGCCGTAGTCCCTGCGCGACGTACAACAGTTTCACATCGCCGGTCCACCAGGAGTGGCAAACCTCAGCGATCGCCCGAGAGCGCTTCTCAAACGAGAGATGCGGATCGACGACATGCTTCGTCAGTGAATCCAGCCGCTGCCGGCGTGTGTCATAATCGACGGCCCGACGATTGTCCGGATCAACCAGACTGAGGTTCCACAATTCACCTCCCTGGTAGGTGTCGACAACGCCGGGACTCATCAGCTTCAAAGCAATCTGAGAAACCGATTCCCACGCCGCCAGAGTTGCGATTCGATCTGCAAATGGAATGAAGGAAGCAAGGAACGCTGACGAGGATGTGCCGCGCAGAGACTGCTCCACAAATTTCTCAACGGCGCCGTCGTACTCATTCGACGGATTGACCCAGCTGGTATGAACCTTTGCCTCTCGCAGTGCCTTATCCATGAACGCCTTCATGCGGTTGACGGTGTCCTCGTCCGGCGCTTTCTGTCGGGGAGGCCACATTCCGATCAGCGTCTGGTAATACAGATATTCATCGCCGCGATCCGGAGCGGGATGCCCGTTCACCATCGTCTTTGCGCCATCGTTCACGTGAGACCATTGCAGCAAATTCGATCTCCACTCTTCTGGCATCTCAGTCAAAACATGTATGCGCATGCGCGCATCTTCGCCGCGTTTGGTGTCGTGAGTAGAGGTCGTCAACATCGCATTCGGCCAGCGTTCCATGCGATGAATGTTGGCGTCGTGAAATTCCTGGAGAGTCGTCACTCGGCGTCCGGTTCCGGTACCCACTTCATTCAACGAGGCCAATGGGCTATAGCGGTAAAACACGGTATCTTCCATGCCCTTTGCCTGCACCGGGCTGGTGTATTGCTGAAACTTCATCGCGAACCGGAGGCGCTGCGCAAAGTTCTCTTCAGGTTCATCCGGCTGTCGCACGGGACAAATGTGACTCCGGATGAATTCAAAAATGGAATAGTCGATACTTGGATTCCGGCGTCTCGCTTGACCAATTGCCTCGTCGATAGCCGTCTCGTCGGTGGCGCTAAAGCCCTGCGCAGAGATATAGGTTCGATAGACAGGAAAGCAAGCGACCACTTCGCGCAACGCCTCTTGCAGACCGTCGAGTGTGAAGTCGCGACTACGGCGATTTTCTTCGGAAAGAAGATTCAACTCATGCGCCAGGACATTCAATTCGCTCGCCATCGAGGAAGCGGTAATCAATTTCTTGGCGTGGTAAACGGCATCCCTGTCCGGCTTCCTGCGCTCACGAAAGTGAAGATAAATCTGGTCAATCTCGGGAAGATTCCGTTCTTCGACCCACAGCCCGTTCAGCAGGGCGAGGAATTCATAGCCGGTTGCTCCGTCCACGGGCCACTCTGGACTTAACCATTCCTGCCGCGCCAATATTTTCTCGACCACCAGATAAATCGGCTGCACTGATTTTGCGGTAGCTGCACGCAACTGCAACAGATACTGCTGTGGATCAAGCAATCCATCAATGTGGTCAAGCCTTATCCCGTCGATCGCACCCTTCTCGGTCAACTCAATCAATTTGGCGTGGGCGACACGAAACAATGGCTCGTACTCCATACGCAAGCCGATCAAGTCGTTAATGTCGAAGAAGCGGCGATAGTTGATTTCCTGCATCGCAGTGCGCCAGTAGGAGAGTCGATAGGGCTGCTGCTCCAACAGTTCATGCATTAGATCGAACGATTCTGGCTGGCCTGGAATACCGTTGTATTCCTCGATGACAGCTTCCAGGTGTTTACGCAGCGCTGGGCTTTGCTGCATCACTCGTGTCAGCCGATGGGTCGCGACAGCGGTCTCGCGCTCGCGATCAGCGCGTGCCATCAAACCGGCTTGTTGATAGCCCGGGATGTGATCCAGGTGAAACAGAATGCTTTCGAACTCCTGGCGGGTTGCATCATCGATATCAGATGACTCCGCCACTTCGTGCGATCGATGGCGAAGTAGCACTTTCATCTGACGCGGATTGAGCGGCAAGTTGTAGTCGCCATATAGGAGGCAAAACTCGCCATCCTGATAAGCGATGCGCAATTCGCCCGACTCGAGGACATCGCCGTATTGCCTGCCCAGAATCGCCAGCAAGACCTTGCCGTGAAGATTTGAGTTGACAGGATTCCAATCGACGTCAAAATATTCCGAGACGGAAGACGACGGACCATTCGCCAACACGCTACGCCACCACTGGTTCCATTGCGGATGGGCACTCATGTGATTGGGGACGAAGTCGACAATCATTCCCATTCCATGGCGGTGCAACGCTTCCACCAGGGAATTGAACGCTTCTTCTCCGCCAAGCTCTGGGCTGATCCGGGAAAAGTCGCACGTGTCGTAGCCGCTTTGGCTTCCGGGACGCGCCTCGAAAACCGGCGAAGCGTAGATGTGGCTGACACCGAGATTATGGAGATACGGAATGAGTGCTTCAGCGTCGGCGAATCGGAATTTGTCGTTGAATTGTAGCCGATACGTAGCGCTGACGTTTCTTCGATCCATTATTCAAGCCGTTCTTCCGCAATACGGGCTAGATCGCCGCTAGCAAGCAGCGCTGCACCCGCTCGCTCAAAGGATAGTGTACCTGTATGCAAGTCGATGGAGCGAGAATCCATCAGGAAACGGCTGCCATCGCTAGATAGAACCACGGTCATGTCTCGCCAGGATTGATCACTGACAGATGTGGAGTTCTCAAGAGCCACAATGGCATAGAACTTTCCGTTCGATGATTTCCAATGCAATTCAATCGCTTTCTCATTCAATGCCCGGCAAGCTTGAAAGTCAGCCTCGCATAATAGCTGTTTCCGGATATGTAATAGTGTCTGATACCAGCGCAGACAACGGGCGTGCTGTTCACTCTGGCAGACCGCCCAGTCCAATTTGCTGCGGCGAAATGTTTCAGGTTGCTGGGGATCGGGAATGGATTTTCGATTGGCTGGATCGGAGAATGCAGAGAAGCGCGCGAACTCTTTGCGTCTGCCTTCGGTGACAAGGCGCCCCAGTTCATCATGATGATTGGTGAAGAAAAGAAATGGCTCTGGCGCTGCCCATTCCTGCCCCATAAACAGCAATGGGACCTCGGGAGACAGGAGCAATAACGCACTCGCAGCGCACCATGCCGGAAAGGAAATCTGTGAGGACAATCTTTCACCAAAAGCGCGATTGCCGATTTGGTCATGATTTTGAATACAGAACACGCGCGACGCGAAGCTCAACCCACTCGGGCTCGTTCCGCGAGGATGCCCGTGAAAGCCGGCAAATTGTCCGGTGAAATACCAGCCATCTTGAATGGTCCTGGCGATGCTTTCGGTCGTCCCATCGAAATCGCGGTAATAGCCGTCGCTGTCCCCGGCAAGGCGGCGACGCATATGATGATGGAAATCGTCGGACCACACAGCGTCGAATCCGTGTCCTCCCTGTGCCGGCGGAAGGACAACTTTACGCTCGTTCCGCGCATCCTCCGCGATGAGAACAATGTTTCTTCCGAGTGAACTCGCCGCTTGATGCACACGATCTGTCAGCTCGGTCAGGAAATGCGGCTCACTGTCGTCTCGGATGGTGTCGGTCGCATCCGCACGCAGTCCATCCAAGTGATAATCGTATATCCACGCCAAGGCGCTCTCAATAAAATAGGCGCGAACCCTGTCTCGTCCCTCGGCATCGAAATTCAATCCGTCTCCCCACAACGTCTTATGTTTTTGCGTATAAAACTGAGACGCAAAAGCCGACTGATACGCGCCGTCCGGGCCGAGATGGTTGTAAACAACATCGAGGTAGACGGCAATTCCTCCGGCATGAGCTTCATCCACTAATCGATGAAAGTCATCCGGCGTGCCGTAACTATGGGCGGGCGCATATGGCGAGACACCGTCATAGCCCCAGTTACGTTCCCCGGCGAAATCCGCGATGGGCATCAGCTCGATTGCATTGATACCCAGTTGCTTCAGATGATCAATTTTTTCAATCAACGCAAGAAATGTGCCTGCAGGCGTGAACGTACCCACATGCAGTTCGTATATGACCAAGTCTCGCAGCGATGGCGCTTGAAAGTCGTTGGCGTTCCATTGGAATCGGTCCAGCGCGACCACCTGAGAGGGACCATGCACACCCAGCGGCTGAAAACGTGAGGCCGGATCAGGAAACGGGCCTGCTCCGTCGATCTTGAACCGGTAGCGCGTTCCTGCGCTGACACCGTTAACATGAGCTCGATAGATTCCGTGCTCGTCTGGAGACATGGAAATGGGTGGCTGTGCAGGATCACTTTCAATCAAGAGCTCAATTTTCGCTCCAGGGCGCGCCCATAGCTGAAACAAACATCCATCTTGCTGAATGATGGGGCCAAACGTTTGCGTCCACGACTTATTGCCGGAGCCAGAAAACTTCGATTCGGTTGTATGGGGAATGACATTTACCTCCGCAGCTTTTCATCTAAATGCAGAGCAGCACTTATGAGTCCCAGATGCGTGAATGCTTGCGGGAAGTTGCCAAGGGCGCTCCCGGTTGCACTGATCTCCTCGGAATAAAGTCCAAGGTGGTTGGCATAGCTCAACATTTTCTCGAAGATAAATCGCGCTTCATCGAGACGTTCCGCGCGCGCCAGTGCATCCACCAGCCAGAAGGTACACATGCTGAATGTGCCTTCGTGCCCGGTTAAACCATCCCTGGTCGCAAGCTTTCCGTCCAGCTCATATCGATAAACCAGGCTATCGGAGACCAGCTTTTCCATCGTGCGGTCGATAGTGCTGAGCATGCGCGGATCCCTGGGCGCGATGAACTTGAGAATCGGCATCATCAAATTGCTCGCGTCCAGCGACTTCGACTTGTAGGATTGGGTGAAACTTTGCTGTTGTTCGTCCCAGCCATTTTCCATAATCGACGCGAAGATGCGATCTCGTTCCGTTTCCAGCTTCACACGGTCGAGTGGTAGACTCCGCTGGATTGCAAGACGAATGCCGCGATCCAACGCGACCCAGCATTGCAATTTGGAATACACAAATTGCTGGCGCTCACTTCGCACCTCCCACAGACCATCGTCAGGCTGGTTCCAATTTTCCGCCACCCAGACTAGCACTCCATGAATGCGCATCCATAGGTCGTAGGAGATTGGAGATACGTGCTTGTCGTAGAGATAAATCGCGTCCATCATCTCGCCATAGATGTCGAGCTGCAATTGGCCCGAAGCAGCATTCCCGACACGGACTGGTCGAGAATGGCGGTAGCCATCGAGGTTATCGAGCGTGAACTCCGGCAGATCGCTGACACCGTCGATGCTGTACATCGTATTTAGAGGGCCTTGCGCGCCCGTCGCTTCATGGATTCGCATGGCCAGCCATTCAATAAAAGCAGTCGCCTCGTCTGGAAAGCCCAGGCGCACGAGCGAGAAAACGGTGAAAGCGGCATCGCGTACCCATGTATATCGATAGTCCCAGTTGCGCACTCCGCCGATTTCCTCCGGCAGGCTGCATGTAGGCGATGCGACGATCGCGCCGGTGGGATAATGAGTCAACATTTTCAACGTCAGCGCGGAGCGAAGAACAGTTTCTCGCCAGCGACCTTCATATTTGCAGTGGGACAGCCACTCGCGCCAGAAGGCGAGAGTTTCATTCATTAAACGATTTCCATCGACGGGTGCCGTGAGGCCATCGGCATTTTCTTTCGGGATGTACCGCAACGCGAACTCTGCCGTTTCGCCAGGCTGTAAAGTAAAGTCCTGAATCACTATGCCATCCTGAATCTGCCAATCGCCTGGGCCAAGCAAAACCATGCGCTCTTCTTCCGTCTCAAATAAAACTCCTCCTTCGATCAAGCTAGCCTGATGCTGAGTGCGAGCATAATCAAACGCTGGAGCGCACTCGAGTCGAAAACGAACCGCTCCGCGTACAGCCCTCACGATTCGCACAATCTCATGCATGATCCATTCACTTCGCGCTTTATTGTTTTTGCATACCGGCATAAAGTCGATGACTTCACCGACGCCGTCCGAACGCAGAAAGCGAGTGAGCAGAACATTGGTTTCCGGCATATACATCTGGCGGTTGGTTCCGGCTTGTACCGGCGCCAGCTTGAAATGGCCGCCTTTTTTCTCATCCAGCAAGGCAGCAAACACGCTGGGTGAGTCGAACTGTGGCAGGCAACACCAATCAATGGTGCCATCCATC
>JAJZDO010000844.1 GCA_021805955.1 Acidobacteriota bacterium | reverse complement strand
CCGGTGGGGATCGTGGAGCGCGCTCGATGTGAAGACAGGGAAAATCCTATGGCAAGTGGCCGACCCCACGCCCGGCACCATCGACACAGGCTCGGTCAGCGAAGCCAATGGGGTGCTGTATGCAGGCTCCTATTCCGGTGAGATGTATGCTCTGGATACGAACACTGGGAAGATATTATGGAACTTTGCCTCGGGCGGCTCGGTCATCGACGGTCCCTCGATCATGGGCGACTTTGTGTACTGGGGTTCGGGTTATAGCAAGATTCGTCCCGGGATCGCAAACGATAAACTTTACGCATTCAGCCCTGCAGCGTCAGGGCGATAATTCAATTTGCGCGAGCAATGAGTAGACTTCAACCGGGCGGCGATGGATCGCTACAGCCGAAGTCCGCTCAGGTGCAAGCGCCTTGCAGTTGGCGGTGTCCAGCCGCACATTTCACCACGGCAGTGGCTTGTCCATGTGAATGAATGCGCCCGTCGGCCCATCGCTTGGCAAGGTGGCTAAGGCAACGGATGTAGTTGCCCCCGCCACGATATCCATGGGAGCAGCGTCGGTTCCCATGTCCGTCTTCACCCAACCGGGGTGAGCGGAATTGACCTTGATTGTTGTATCGCGCAGCTCGTGTGCCAGATGAATGGTAAAGGCATTCAGCGCCGTTTTCGAAGCGTCGTAGGCGAAGGGTTTCATGTTGTAAATGGGCGATTTTGGGTTGTTGTGCAGGGCCAACGAACCCATAATGCTGGAGAGGTTGACGATGCGCGCTGCTGGACTTTTGCGTAACAACGGCAGCAATGCCTGCGTCAATGCAACCGGTGCAAACAGATTGGTGTCAAAAATCTGCTGCATTGTCTCAACGGATGTATTGCTTGTAGTGTTGCCGGTCCAGCCCTCCGACGCAATCCCCGCGTTGTTCACGAGAATATCGAGCTTGCCAAAATGCTGCTCAAGAAACTTGACGGCATCTGCGCGATCTCCAGCATTGGTTACATCCAGCTTCAGCGGGCGTACATCGATGCCCTCGGCGCGTAGCTTCTCTGCGGCCGCTTCGCCTTTACTTCCATTGCGCGAACCCAAAACAACAGCGATGCCAAGCTTGCCAAGCTGGCGTGCGGTTTCAAATCCTATGCCTTTGTTTGCGCCTGTGATCAGCGCGACTTGCTTGATTTCGCTCATTTGCTCCCAATCCTTTCTATCGAGGTTAGATATGGTAGCCAGTGGAAAAGATTCAGGGAATGCAAGCCGTGCGGTGACCGGCTGACGCCGAAACCGATGGCCGGCGTTACGCGACCCTTTCAATTGTGACCGCTTCGAGGACCACGGGAGTGCGGGGCTTATCGGAGCGATCGCGGTCGACTTCTGAAATTTTCTCCACGATGTCCTGGCCTTCAACGACTTCGCCGAAAATCGTGTGATTCCCAGTCAGCCAGGGAGTTGCAGCAACTGTGATAAAGAATTGCGATCCGTTGGTGTTGGGCCCGGAATTCGCCATCGCTAACTGGCCAGGCTTGCTAAAACTATGCGGCGAACCTTTGGTTTCATCTTCAAATTTATATCCGGGGCCGCCAAAACCTGTGCCAGCTGGATCTCCACCCTGGATCATGAATTTGGGAATTACGCGATGAAAAATTGTTCCGTCGAATAACTTGTCTTTGGATTTTTTGTTATTGGTCGGGTGCGTCCACTCGCGATTGCCTTCGGCGAGCTCGATAAAGTTCGCGACGGTTTTCGGCGCCTCTTTTTCATGCAGGCGGCATACGATCTTGCCCTGGGATGTCTGGAAGGTGGCGTAGGTTCCGGGTGTTTGACTCATTGTTGGAGAACTCCTCTTGAAAGGTAGAAATCTTGTTTTACAACTCTGTGCGAATCGGAATCGGTTGAGATTTCAAATGTGTGTAAGTTCAAGGCTGGACCGATGCCGGCGGTGTGGCTGTTAATCCTGTCTGCGGCGGCGCTGGCGCTGGAGCAGGCGGCATCGGCTGACCTGGTTGCACAATTGTGACATTGTTGAGATAGACCGGGTCGAGTGGCTTATCCTGCGAATTCCGCGGTACCTGTGTAATCGATTCTGCGACCAGAACGCTGGCCGGATCGCATTGGCCAAAGATGGTGTACTGCTGATTGAGAGAAGGCTGCGGCGCCACGGTGATAAAGAACTGAGAACCGTTTGTGTTTGGACCGGCGTTGGCCATCGCCAGGCGGCCCGCTGTATCGAAGTTCAGATTTGGATCGATTTCATCTTTGAAGAAATAGCCCGCATCCCCCATTCCGGTGCCAGTCGGGTCTCCGCCCTGGATCATAAATCCGGGAATGACGCGGTGAAATGTGGTGCCGTTATAGAAAGATTTTCCGTGTACTTTCTTGTGGCTGAGCGGGTCAGTAAACTCTTTGCTGCCCGTCGCCAGACCGATGAAGTTGTCCACGGCCACTGGCGCTTCTTTGGAATAGAGCCCGCAGGTCATTCTTCCCATGGATGTATCGAAGACTACAGTCGGTCCGTCGGGAGCGATTGGCGCCTGAATGTGCGCGGTGGTTGCCGGATCGTCCGGCAGGGTATCTGTCGCGGCTGGAGCGGACTGCTGCGAAGGGCTGGTGGATGTATTGCCTTCCTGCTGGGAGCCGCTGAGGTGTGCGGCATAAAGCGGACCGTATGCGACAAGGCTCAATAGAACGATTCTAAAAAAGAGTGGGAGTCGATAGATTGAACGCGGCATCACTACGTATTGTAACGGTTTGCGTAGTTCTGTGAAGCGCGGGAAAGATTGGGTTTCCGCCCTCGAATTCGGATTGCCGGCTGGCTACTCTGCGCTGCCACCGAATCAGTAGCAGACATTCTGAAGTGGGCGGAAATTCACATGGGTCAATTTTGTGCATTGGGCGAAGGTCGGTGCCGGGAAAGATCTCTGTGACAGTTGCAGTGGAAGATTCTCCTAAATGTCAGCCTGGCCAATATTTTGTTGGGGTGTAAAAAGTACTCGATCAGGAAACTTTTAAAGTCAGGAAAAATTCCCAAAATGGGACACCTGCTTTTTGGTAACACTAAAAGTAACCTTAAGTCTGGCACTCTGCACGCAAAGCGAATAACTTACAAGAGAAAATCTTTTTCCACATTGGAACTGGCAACGATGCCACTGCTTGTGGCATCGTGCGTGCATATACACGAGCACAACCATTTCTTTATGTAAGTTTTACAGACGAATCGGAGATTCGATGCGCCCCTGGTTCCCCCCCGCGTGCGTTGTCATAGTACTATGCCTTGTTTCGCTCGGATGTGCAGGAGGTGCCCCGCCCAACGCAGGGTTGACCCTCAGCTCACCAACTGTGCCGGTTACTACACCGGTTACCGATCCGGTTACTTCGTTGAGCGCAACTGTCTCTATCGTCATCAGCGATCCGGCAGCCTGCAAGGCTCCCGGCGGTCCGTTTACCCATGTCTATGTCACCATCGCGGATGTACAAGCGAGCACCAATGCAGGCGCGCCCGCCAACGATCCCAGTTTTGTCGATCTGACGCCGGGACTTTCGAACGCTCCGCAGCAGGTGGATTTGATGGGGCAGGCCAACAGCAACTGCTTCCTGGCCTCGCTTGGCGTGGGACAACGAGTGGCGGCTGGGAACTACCAGCAGGTGCGCATCTTTCTGACGCCTGATTCCCGTGCTTCCAGTATTTCAAACAATGCCTGTGGCGCTTCCTATGCCAACTGCCTGGTACTCACGGACAATAGCTTGCACGATCTGGTTCTTCCTGCGGCAACGGACCAGGGTATCGAATTGCCTGCGAGCCATATTATCAACGGCAGTGTCGCAATCAACGCAGGCGATCAACCGTATATCGATTTGAATATTGACGTGTGTTCTTCCATCCTGGCCACCGCCGATGGCGGATACGAATTTAATCCGATCATGCATGCCGGCCTGATTCCATCCACGGGAAGCACGATTAGCGGGACCGTGGTCAGCTCCAAAACAGGGCAACCGTTGTCGGGCGGCAATGTTGTTGTGGCGCTGGAACAAAAAGATGCTGCGACGGGCATCGATCGGATTCTGATGCGAACCAATGCCAGCAGCAACGGCACATTTGTATTGTGCCCTGTGCCGCAAGGCACCTATGATCTGGTTGCGGTCGGGGTCGACGGAGCGAACGTTTCCTATTCGGCAGGCGTGGAAATGGGAATCCAGTCAGGCCAACTGGCAGGAAAAGTCCCGCTGGTACCGGGATCGCAGCAGGGAACCCTGGAAGGGCTGATCAGCACTGAAGGCACCGGGCTGACTCCCAGCGGAGTTTCTCTTGCGGTGCAGGCGGATGCGTTGCAACAGGTTGCGACGAGTGGCGCCACCATAACTGTGCCATTGCTGCCGAGCGAAGCTCCGTATAACGAAGCGATGTTGACCACGAGTGCGTCAAGTTGTGTGCCGGGGACCGACTGCGCTCCTTTTGCTATGCAGCTACCCTCATCGACGCCGAACGTGGTGGCCTGTTCCGAACAAACGGCGCAGTTCAAGCAGCAGGGAAGCGCTCCTGGCTACACAGCGGAGTCCGTCGCAGCCATACCGGGCACGGACGGTACCGCGGCATGTGTGGCAGGCACCCTTCAAGCGCCCTCCAGACCAGTCTCCGTTACTTCGGGAGAAACGGCAATGACATCTGCCATGAATTTCACGCAATGTCGGTAACCGCATTACCTCTGCACGCGAGCGTACTGAGCAGATGAGGTAGCGTTTGTTCCATGCTAGTATCGTCCAGTCCTTGAAGTTACGCGAAGATTACAATATGCGCTGTGTTTCTTCCATTCTCTACACGCCTACTGAAGTACGAGACATGCGACAGGTAGCATATTTTTCAATCAATAACTCCTACTGCATCGCATACTCAAGAAAACAAGCGGATAAGTTACTAGAGTAATAGATTGATTGAATAGTGAATAATTGAATAGGTTGGTTCCTAAGAATAAATCGGCATACAATCTAGAGAAATTTTCAAACTTAATAATTCCATTTCTCTACTATTAACGTCTATATAGGTCAGTTTAGATCAATCAATTTTCAGGAGGATACGATGCGAGCAATTTTCACACTAGTTGCCGGAATGTCGATCGCAGTTCTTATTGCGATCGGGTGTTCGGGCGGATCTTCAAGCTCTACTAGTATGAAAGCCGGATCTGTGAGTGTGAGTTTGAGCGATCCGGCAACCTGCCAGGTGCCTAACGGGCCGTACAAGGCGGTCTACGTCACCATCACGGACGTAAAAGCTAGTACCAATGCGGACGCTCCAGCCACGGATCCCAGCTTTGTCGACCTCACTCCCAATCTCGCCTCGTCTCCCATGCAGGTGAATCTGCTGGGGCCGGCCGGCGGTCAATGTTTCCTCGCCATGCTAGGTTCCAAGGTAGAGTTACAGGCCGGCAATTACCAGCAGATCCGGATCATGCTCGCGCCCGATTCACAAGGCGCATCCATCGCCAACAATCAATGCGGAAACTATGCCAACTGCGTTGTCACGTCGGATGGCACGGCGCATGATCTGGCGCTTTCCAGCGAAGCGCAGACTGGATTGAAAATTCCCTCTGGGCAAATTGCGAATGGGCAATTCACGGTAGGAGCGGGTCAGACAGAGGACCTGGATATCGACTTCAACACTTGTTCCTCCATCGTTGCCGAAGGAGGGACGTACCGGCTGAAGCCTGTTCTCCATGCGGGAGAGATGAGCACGACATCGACTTCTATCAACGGAACAGTCGTCAGCTCGGTCACGGGGAAACCGATTACTAGCGGGCCAGTGGTCGTTGCCGCGGAGCAAAAAGATACGACAAGCGGCATCGACCGCATCATAATGAGCACTCTAACGGATTCCAATGGCAATTTCGTCTTCTGCCCGTTACCCGCGGGTACGTATGACATTGTCGCGGTAGGCCCGGCGACCCTTGCGAATGGCACTGTCCCTGGGGTTGCATATTCCGCCGGCGTGGTGTTGAGCATCCAGCCGGGGCAAACGACGGGAAACATCCCACTGGTGCCCAATACGCAGGAGTCTTTACTGAACGGACTGGTGACGACGCAAAATAGCTCATCGGCTGGCATTGCTGCGGACTTGCAGCTTGCCGCGCTCCAGCAGCTTCCCGGCAACGGACCGACCATCACAGTACCCCAGCTTCCCATGACAGGGGTGATTGGGGCTTCTCCCGCGTATAGTCCGGAAGGGACCTACACAACCGCGGCTGGCGGCAACTGCGCGACAAACGTCGATTGCGTCAACTATGCCTTGTATGTTCCATCGGTATGGCCCAATATTGCGACGTACCAGCCGAGCGGAAGTCAATTCAGCCAATCGACCTCTACGCCAGTCAATTACGTGGTCGATGCCGAGGCGGAAATTCCTGGTTCGGGAGGCTCGCTTGGCTGTCCCTCCCCAGACATGCAGGTCAATACCACTACCTCTGGCGGGCCGCTGACGGCAGCATCAGGAAACGCCGCCACGATTGCCTTTACTGGCTGTCTGTAACGTGTAGAAGGGCGGGAGTGTCCGGATCATCGTAAGCCGGACAACCCGCCCGTTGGTTTGTCCATCCTCTTACAGTAGAGGGAAAAATAATGGCCGAAATTCTCGATCTAAATCGGAACACACCCATGAAGCCGCTAGACGCCACCGTTGAAGGTAAAGAGAAAGAGTCCTTGCAAGCGCATCGCCGCGTGGAGCGTGAAGCCGATAAGGCAGCCGAACGCGGCAAGGAACGGCAAAGGAAAGACGACCAGGGTGAATTTAGCAATGTAGGTCCCGTCTGAGCGTTCTTGCTGCTTGAAGACGGGTCACGGAAACAAGATTGAATCACGACGGTTTATCCCGCAACAGCCCTTCCCCGGTCTCGCGCCGGTTCTCTCCTCCATGGAAGAACCGGCGCGAGACTGTCCGCTTTCAGCGGAGCTTTGCAACGACGTATGTCGCATAGCTGCGCAACCATAAATGACAGCTTTCCTTGACTCTCGCCCTATTACGCTCCAATAATGGTTGTTGACTATTCCACCGTCTTTTCTGCCTGCTGAACGGCAATTCCTGCGCGGGACGCGTGAGCGACTGTGCATTCGACTTCGAGCAGCCTCCGGTGCGAATATCGCCTATGCCGAGTGCAGGCGTCGAGCACCAGGATGGGACGGCATACAGCATCCTCAACCGCGGTAAGGTCTGGAGATTGATGAGTTCCCTCGACAAGGTTGGAAAAAATACATGAGCGCAACGATCAGCGTCGCTGAGGTCCACTCGCGCAAGAACCGCGCCGTCACTTTCTGGCAGTCCACAAACGGGAAAAAGGTCGTCATGGCGGTGACCGGTGCTATGATGTTCCTGTTTGTGATCGGCCATTTGCTCGGCAATCTGCAAGTGTTTGAAGGCCCTGAAAAGATCAACGCATATGGCCACTTTCTGCACAGCATCGGCGAAGTGCTCTGGATCGTGCGTGGCACTCTGATCCTGGCGATCCTGCTGCACATTACCGCGACGGTTCAATTGGCGCTCCGCAGCAAAAAGGCTCGGCCCATCGGCTACTCTCGCAAAGAAGCGATCAACTCTTCCTACGCGTCGCGCACCATGTACTGGAGCGGACCGATCGTTCTGGCATTCATC
>JAJZDO010000199.1 GCA_021805955.1 Acidobacteriota bacterium | reverse complement strand
TAGAGCGCCGGGGCAAACCACTTACTTCACGAGCCTGAGAGTGCCAAATTGTTCTGGGGCGTGAAAGCTGGCCTGTCGTGGCGGCTGCCACGCTATCTCCACCGGTTTTGTCCCTTGGCTGCGGAAGAAGTTGATGCGGAGAAGATTGCCGGCCTTGGCCTCGTCCGATTCAATCGAGGCGTAGGGTATTCGCATCGATCCATACCAGATTTTCTGATCGTGCTGAATGCGAGCCGCAACCTGAAATCCTGAAGTCCAACCGGTAAGCGCGACTTTGTCCGGCTGCTTCAGATCGATGTCGAGATCGAGCCATTCGCCCTGGGGCGATAGCTCAAACTCCCTATATCGATGGATTGGATCGCGTTGGGACCCGATAAAGGCTTCGGCTACGTCCCAATTCCAGAGTCCCCCTGTCGCTTTGTCCAGTACGGGGTTCGGCTTGAGATGCAGCGCCTGATAAGGACACACAAAAAGAAAGTAAAGATTGGAGGAGGTCCACCGGGAACGAATCTCCGTTACATGTCCGGCAACTTTGTGGCCGTATGCATCGTTCTCCATTGTGACGATCGGAGTATCCATCCAGAATGTCGAAAGTGGATCGGTGTTGGGAGCGGAATCGTGCTTGGCAAATTTCGAACTGGCCTGCGGTAGGTCGCTATGCATTCTGGGTCTCCTGATACGGTGACTAGGCTATCGTGGATCACAGATTGAAAGGTACTGCATTGCAGCTCACAACTATGGTATTGGGTTACGGCTGGTTACGAATGCGGCAAGTCCGAGATCCCCATCGCCTTTTTTGATAATGCCGAGACTGTAGCGCCAGGGGCAGCCATAAAAGGGTCTTGGTTGAATTCCGCAGATCGTTTCGAAGGGTTCTTTTGCCTGTGGTGTTGCCCGGGTTATAAGGTAAAAAGTGCGTTCAGTGGCCCATTGACTTTCCGTTTTGTTGCTCATTTCACCGTATATAATCGTTTCGATGTGTTACGAGATTCGCTCATACATTCTAAATAGTGGCAGATGCCGGAATCATTCTGGCGACCTTCACGCAGATATGCAGGCGACAACAGATATTTTGACCGAAAGTGAGAATCGATGAAGTTTTGGCTTCTATTGTTTGCAATGGTGATGACCTTGGGTTCGCCGCGATGCCATGCGACCGGCGTTTCAGCAAAAACCTCAAATCCGGCTGCGATCACCGTGTCTGAAGGCGAAATTACCATTCCTACGTATGAGCATGTTGGCCGATATATGCAGCCGCCGCTGTTTTCGGATTCGACATTGACGGGTCTCTATCCCTTTACGACATATAAGCGGCAGTTCAAAGAGGGCAGTCCGTTTCCGGAGAAATATCACGCCATCTTCGTCGATAACCAATATTTCAAGCTGACATATATCCCAGAGCTGGGTGGAAGATTTTTCTCGGTGTACGACAAAGTGCATCATCGGCAGATGTTTTACCGAAACGATGTGATCAAGCCGACTCAGTTCAATCCACGCTTCACCTGGCCGCAGTCGGGAATCGAGCTGACCGGGCCCTACGATGCACACTCTCTCACGTGGAAGGGCGAACCGTATTGGTCGCACACCATCCTGAAGCACACAGATGGCAGCGTGTCGGTGCTGCTGGGAGAAGAAGATCCGTTCTATCACATGGATGTGACGTACACGGCGACGCTCTATCCCAATGTGGATGCGCTGGAGATCAGCACATTTTGCTACAACGGCACCGATGGCCAGAAGCCGCAGATGTTATGGTCGAATGCCGCGTTCCCCGTCACCGCAAAGACGCGATTTCTCTATCCCATGACACAAACCGTGGGACATACCACCGGAGTGGTTTCGCCTTGGCCGATCTACAACGGAGTCGATCTGAGCTGGGCCCATAACAATCTACACATGCTGGGCGTGTTTGGGATTGACAGTTATGACAACTATGGCGGCTCCTACGAGTTCGACCATGACTACGGCGTCTTTCGCTATGCCGACCGGAGAGTTGTGCAAGGCATGAAGATGTGGACCTTTGGTTTTGGATCCGGCTCTTCGGAGGTAGAACATAGCTACACCGATAAGGCCGGTCCATACTTCGAAGCGCAAAGCGGCCGCATGGTTTGGGATGGTCATTATGAATGGGTGTATCCGCATGAAGTGGAGCAATGGCACGAATGGTGGATTCCGGTCGCAGGCATCAATGGCCTGACCACGCTGAGCAAAGATGTCGCCCTTAACGTGGAAGTGCAGCCTGGCTCGAACGGTGCAGCTTCATCGGTGCAGATCGCGCTGTCGCCGGTTGTTCCAATCCAAAATGCAAAGCTGGTGGTGAATGCGAAAAGCGGCGAGCTGTTGCAGGCGTTGGTGAATCTGATCCCGGGAACTCCAGTGAAGAAGACCGTCGGCCATGTCAGCGCTGCAGACCTGGATGGGATGAATGTGCAGGTTCTTGGCCCGGATGGCAAGCTCCTTCTGGCATACACAAAGCCCGCTACCAGCTCAGGCGGAAACATCACTCCGTTTGCGAAAGACCTGACAGCAGCACCCATTCCACTGGACAAGATGACGGCGGAACAGTTGGTACTGGCAGCTGAGTTCAAGCAGAAGGACCTGAGCATGGACGAGGCGGCAACCTTGGCCAAGCTGGCCCTGAAGCGTGATCCAGGTTACTCTGTTGCGCACCAATTGCTGGGAGTGCTGGAGTACAACCAGCATCATTATCAACAGGCCGCGGGGGAATTTCAGCAGGCCGTGGATCGCAACCCGTACGCATCGGAGTCTTGGTATTACCTGGCGATATGTCAACTGAAACTGGGTCAGCAAAAGAAGGCGGAACGGAATTTCTATTACATCTGGCCGGACAGCGTCTATTACGGGCCGCGTGAATACCAGCTAGGGTTGTTGAATTTTCTGCGACATGACGATGCGGCTGCGGCGCAACATCTGGCTGGGGCAATTAACGCCAATGGCAAGGACATCAAGGCGCACCTTGTGTTAGCGATGACGTTGCGGGATGAGGGAAATAAAGCCGCGGCGCTGGAACAACTGACGAAGGTAGAGGCTATCGACCCGGCCGACCGCGTGACGCAGGCGGAAATGTACTTCCTGACAGGCAATGCGGCCGCCAGGGAAAAACTGTTGGACCTGATGGGCGAACAGACCGAAGGCGCCATGGAGGTCTCGTTTTTCTATAGCTCGCTGGAGCGCTGGAAGGAAGCGGCTGCGGTGCTGAAGACGGTAGAGCCGCCGCATAACAAAGATCCGTGGGGAACGCCCCCCGCCTATTACTACGCGCTAGCTTTTGATGTGAAGCAAGCTGGTGACGCAGCTGCGGCGGCGGAGTACCGCAAGAAGGCGCAGGCTGCGGCAGGAAATGTGGAGCGCTTTCCCTATCGCGCCGAGATGGAAGCGCCGCTCGCCGACGCAGTCAAAGATAATCCCAATGACACGGTAGCGCGCTTCGACTGGGCTTGCCTGCTGTATTACCGCGGCCATCGGGCGGAAGCAATCCAGCAGTGGGCGAGCATCAACCAGATCAATCCGTCTGACTTTGCTGCTCGGCGGGCACTGGGATTGGCGTATGAAGAAGATGGCAAGCTTGAAGACGCCGTGCCGCAATTGCAGAAGGCATTCGACCTGAACCCGGACAGTGCGGATACGCTGGACGATCTTTCGGATCTCTATGCACGCACCGGCAAGTTCGAGGAGCAAGAGGCGTTGCTGCAAAAAGCTGTCGCCCGAAATCCAAATAACGATCATCTGGTGGAGGGATTGCTGGACGCTGATCTGATCCAGGGCAAGTTTCAGGCTGCGCAGGACATCATCGATCACCACACGTTTCTTCCTGTCCACAGGACCTACACGTTGCGCGATGCCTATCGTGAGTTGAAATACGGTCAGGGCGCGCAAGAGTTCCACAAGGGGAACTATGAGGAGGCGCTCAATTTCTTCCAGTCCGCGCTGAAGCCGCCGGCGTCGCTGGGCATGGATGATTTCGAACTGCAGTCTGCGCCACGAATCTATTACTACATTGGCCGTACGTTCGATGCGCTGGGCCGGAAGCAGGAAGCCGAGCGGGCTTACAAAGACAGCATTCGCGGCGTTGACCAGCTTACCGGCGGTGGCAGCGACAGCTGGAGTCCGGAGAACTTTTTTATGATGTTCTCTTTGGATCGCCTGGGTCGTCAGAAGGAAGCGGCAGCGATGGTCAAACAGTTTCAAACAGTGGCGGAGTCGCGGCATGAATCTGCAGACTCCCGGTATCGAGCCCGGTCATATTATCTTCAGGGCCTGGTTGAGCAGTACCAAGGCAATATGGAGCAGGCGCGCAAGCTGATGGCGCAGGCCGTCCAGATTGAGCCGGACTACATTGGACCGCGATTTGAACTGCATGGCGACGTGATTGATCCCGGCAAGTAGATCGCCAGTCGCTAGCGATTTGTGTGGAGAACAGATGTACCGGATTCTTCCCCATGCAGAAGTCTATTTGTAGAAGTGATGAGCGTCTGAAATTGTAACCGTCATTGAGAAGTTTTCTGCCCGGAGAACACTAGCATGAGAAGGTTCAGTGCAAGCGTGCTGTTGCTGCTGTTTGTTTTCCTCGGTTGCTGCCGGGCAACCGACCTGCTGGTCCTATCCGCGTATCACAGGCCCGATCCTTTTGGAAGTATCGTAGTGAGCGATCTTGCCGGGGCAAGCTGGGACCATTCGATCCAGCTTGCTGCTGCTCGCGGCGGCTATGTTTCCTTTCAACTAGTCGTAAAGTCAGACCGCCCATGCAGCGCCTGCAAACTCTCCGTTCAATCCTCGCAACCGGTGGATGTGTATCGTGAGTGGTTCCACTTCAACACCCCCGACAAGCACTATTACCCGGACGCGCTGATTCCGGTGCAACTCCCTTACAGCTTTCAAATGCCCGATTCGGGGAATGTGATCCAAGGACAAAAAGTGCGCGCATTCTGGGTGGATGTCTGGATCGCTCCGAACACCAAGCCCGGGGTGTATCGCGGCCGCGCGCGACTTGTGGACGGCGTGGCCCGGAGGAGCGTCCACTTCACCATTTCTGTATTGCCCGCGGAGATACCCGCGCAGGATGTGATCGATGTGAACTCGAATTCCTACGGCGACGGGTGGCTGCAAGCGCAATATCCTAAGGCGTTGGCGGGGTCGGGTCGAGCGAATGAAGATGAGAAGTTTCATCTGATCCAGCAGTATTACCGGATCTTCGATGAGAACCGCACCAGCTATGGAGTTCTTGGCTACGGTCATTCCGGGGACATGGAGTCAGGTTTTGCTCCGGAGCTGGCGGGCACGGGCACTCAGAAACACATTGCGAGCTGGGACAAGTTCGACCGGCTATTTGGGCCAGTGCTGGACGGTTCCGCATTTGCGGGTACCCGGCGCGGGCCGCATCCGATTTCCTTCATGTACCTGCCTATCAATCCGACTTGGCCCGCGAATTACCTGTGGTGGGGAGAACCGGGGTATCAGGCGGAATTTACCAATGTTGTCGGGGAGATGGAACGTCACTTCCGCGAGAAGGGATGGACGAGCACGGATTTCGAAGTCTTCTTCAACCAGAAGAAGCGCTACAAGGGATTTGAATGGGACGGCGATGAGCAGCGGTTCCCCAAGGACATGCGCTACTTCCTCATTTATAGCGATCTTCTGAAGAAAGCTTTGCCTGCGGACACTCCAGTTCATTTCATCCTGCGCGCGGACGTGAGCTGGATGATGAACCGGCAGTTTCATGTGCTGAAAAACGCGATTCATGCGTGGTGCACAGGCGGCGACGTTATTTTGTGGTATCTGAATCAAGTTCCCGCGCTCAAACAACAGGGTGACATCATGTGGAACTATGGAGGAACGCCGCCGGTCCAGGATGTTTCCACAGCTATCACATTTGAGCCGCTACATGCTTGGATTCTCGGGTTCAGCGGCTTTGAGCGCTGGTTGGCGGTCAGTCCAGGGCCCTATCCATTTCAGGCGCTCGCCAACGGCGGCACGGAGACGCTGGTCTATTCCGGCGAGCGTTTTGGGATCGAAGGACCCATTCCAAGCATTCGTTTAAAGTTGCAGCGGAATGCGGTCCAGGATCTCGATCTCTTGGAAGCGGAAGCGAAGCAGGGCAATCGTGAGGCGGTCCAGGCGCAGGTGGTGCATCTGTTCGATCACATGACGCTTTCCGAGTGGAGGCATTCGCCCTCGCCGCCGCCGCCGGGAGAGCCCCTCGATTGGGACAATACCGATCTGAGCGATGCGCTGAAGCCGTACGAAGCGCAATTTCCTACTCCGCAGCCGGATGCGTGGCAACGCGTCCATGAATTTGCATTGAAGTCTTCTGGGGGTGTCGAATGAAGCCATTCGTTTCGCTTCTTCTGGGCCTGCAACTGGCCGTCTTTTCAGCCCACGCAGCCGTTCCCAGTGCGCAGACCGCCGCTCCCGCGGCGAGTGCAGCCATTTCCACCACACAGCAAAAGGCTCTGGATGAGATCGCGCGGGTCGCGACCATTATGATCGACGGCGACGTATGCCAGCATATTGTGACCGCCCGCGCACTGCACTATATGCTGCATCCTGATCCGCACGATCCCTGGGCGGCTGGTGACAACTATGACGTGAACGCCCCGGAATTTATTCAAACTAAGAAGACGCTGATTCGACTGGCGATGATTGCGCCCTTTCCGGTCGATGTGAATCTGTGGATGCCGGTGCCTACCACCCAGGACATCCAGTTGGTGATTCTCAACCAACATGACCTGACCCAATTCTGGAAATTTGGAGATTTAGAACAAGCGATGCCGGCACCCATGCGGCAGGTTCTGACAACCGGGAACCCCGTCACGGTCCAGGAGAAGTCGGGAATGATTTCAGTGCTGGCGCCGGTACGCAACAGTCTGGGCCAGATCGTTGGGCTGGTTGAGGTCTGCAGCAGCACTCACCCGCCCGCACAAGGTGATTTTTGAGGAGGCTAGGATGAACTGGACGAAGAAATCCTTGACGTTTGCGACTGTGATGCTGGCGATTGCGATTCCCGCCTTTGCTGCCCCGGGTGCCACTACAGTGAACACATCCGGCGATGCCCGGAGGCCGTCGAAACTCATCCTGCCTTCCGTCACGCTGGCGCGGACGGGTGAGGTACCGGTGGTGTATCGCTTGAGCCAAGGCTTTACCGGCCACGCGAGCCTACGCGTTCTATGGACCGATAGCCTGGGCCGCACGGTGGAAGATAAGACCCTGCCGGCCGATCTGCTGGACGAGACCGAGATTACATTTCCGATCGACATGTCGCTGGCTGTCGCCATGAAGAACCATCTTCACGTCGATCTGACGCTGAATGGAATAGACATCAAGGGGGCGCCGTACAACCGGAGTGAATCGGCGGAGGCAGACTTTGTTGCACAGCCGCCTTTCACCGGGTGGAAGGATTACGTCGTCATGATGTGGCAGAACTACCCGGCGAATCTTATTCCCGACCTGCAAAAGCTGGGGATCAACGGAGCGACCTATTCCAGCCGCAATGTTGCGTTGCCGGATTTCTTGATCGACAACAACATGCGGTGGTATTCGGAAAGTCTCGCCACCGACTATTATTCCGAATATCATCGCTGGCGTCCGGACCGTCCGGTGGGATGGTCCTTCATACAGAC